>JANMGF010001377.1:0-1048 GCA_031374535.1 Polyangium sp. (in: bacteria) | reverse complement strand
TGCGCGCGACGCGCCCCGGCGGCACCGAGGCCGAGGTCGCAGGCGCCATGGTGGGTTCGCTTCGCCGCGAGGGGTTTGCCGATGCTTACGGCCCGATCGTCACGGTGCACGGAGAGGTCCTGCACAACGAACACCACCACGGATCCCTCGCCGCGGGCGATCTCCTGCTCGCCGACGTCGGCGGCGAGACGCTCGAGGGATTCGCCGGCGACATCACGCGCACCTGGCCCGTTTCGGGCACGTTTTCCCCCACGCAGCGCGCGATCTACGACGTGGTGCTCGCCGCGCAACGCGCCGCGGTGGCCAAGGTTCGTCCGGGCGTCCGGTATCGCGAGGTGCACGAGACGGCCAAACGTTCGATCGTCGAGGGCCTCTGCCACCTCGGGATTTTCCGCGGCGATCCGAGTGGTTTGCTCGAGCGAGGCGCCGCCGCGATCTTCTTCCCGCACGGCATCGGGCACCTCATCGGGCTCGACGTGCACGACATGGAAGACTTAGGCGATCGCGCCGGTTATGCGCCGGGTCGTGCCCGCTCGAAGGCCTTCGGTGACTGTTACCTCCGCCTCGATCGCGACCTCGAGCCCGGCATGGCCGTGACCATCGAACCCGGCTTTTACCAGGTCCCCGCGATCCTCGGCGACGCGCGGTTCGTCGGCGCGGTCGGCGACGATCTCCGCCGCGACGTGCTCGCGCGGTACGCCGACGTGCGTGGCATCCGCATCGAGGACGACGTCCTCTGCACGAAGGGCGATCCCGAGGTGCTCACGCGCCTCGTCCCGAAAGACGCGTCCGAGGTCGAGGCCGCGATGAAGCCTTGAGCGGGTGCTGCCACAGGAAGGCGCAGGGCGTTGCCCCGCACCCCAGGAGAGGGCTGTCCACCCCCTCCACCCCGGACCAAACACGGCCTGGACCGCGGGCGAAAGCGCGCAAGCGCGCTTTAGACAGGGATCACGTCGCCACCAGAGCCATCGACGCAGCGGTCTTGGCTGGCACCCACCGCGCTGGTCTTTAACGGGCCCCTTTGTTTTAAATGGCGGTTGGGAGTTAA
>JANMGF010001373.1:0-4395 GCA_031374535.1 Polyangium sp. (in: bacteria) | reverse complement strand
GACGTACTTCACGGTCGGCAGCCTGGTGAAGCACCTGATCGATCTGCGCGATCAGAAGGGGATGACCTCGGAGGAGGTCGTGAAGAACTACGTGTTCGTGACGGCTGGCGCGTGCGGGCCCTGTCGCTTCGGGATGTACGTGACGGAGTACCGCAAGGCGCTGCGCGACGCGGGCTTCGACGGCTTCCGCGTGATGCTTTTCCAGCAGACCGGCGGCCTGTCGCAGGCGACGGGCGACGACGTGGGCATCGACATGAACCCGGCGTTCTTCATCGGGATCGTGAAGGGCATCGTGTGCGGCGACGTGCTCAACGCGCTCGGCTACCGGATCCGGCCCTTCGAGGTGGTGCCCGGCGCGACGAACCGCGCGCTCGAGGAGGCCAAGCGCATCATCTACAAGGCGCTGAACGATCAGACGAACGTGTTCGTGGCCCTCTACCAGTGCCGCAAGCTCTTCGCGGCGATCGAGGTCGACCGGCTGCGCGTGCGCGCCAAGACGTCGATCATCGGCGAGTTCTGGGCGATGACGACGGAGGGCGACGGCAACTACCAGCTGCAGAAGTTCCTCGAGAGCGAAGGCGCCGAGAACGACATCCAGCTGACGACGGCGTGGCTGCTCTACAACGTGTGGGAGGTCCGTCACGACACGCAGAGTCGCGGGGCGCTCCGCGGCGTGGACGACGGAAAGTACGGCCTCAACGAGCACCAGGGCGAGTTCGACGTGGCGAAACGAATCGCCACGATGCGCCTCGCCGAGGGCGTCCTGCGCGCGGGCTTCCAGGCGTTTGCCCAGCCGATCGGCCTCCACGACTACCACCTGCCGGACATGGACCTCGTCGCGGAGGTGGCCGCGGATTACTACTCGAACGAGCTGCGCGGCGGCGAAGGGCACATGGAGGTCGGCAAGCTGATCGTGAACACGGTGCGCGGCAAGGCGCACATCACGGTGAGCGTGAAGCCGTTCGGTTGCATGCCCTCGTCGGGCGTCTCCGACGGCGTGCAGTCGCTCATCACGGCCAGGTACCCGGGCACGATCTACTGCGCGGTGGAGACGAGCGGCGACGGAGCCACGAATTTCTATTCGCGCATCCAGATGTACATGTTCAAGGCCCGCATCGCGGCCGAGCAGGAGCTCGAGCGCGTGCTCGCCGAGCAGGGCGTGACGATCGACGAGGTGCGCGCGTTCCTCGACGCGAACCCGAAGTACAAGAGCGCGCTCTACTACCCGCCCCACCGCGTCGCGGGGACAGCGGCGAACCTCGTGTACGTCGTGGCTCCGCTCATCAAGAAGACGGTCGCGGAGCGCGCCGTGGACAAGGCCAAACACGCGGCCGAGGTGCTGCGCGAGGCGGCCGTGAGCGCGCCCGGAGCGATCGCGGTGGTCTACAAGAAGGCGACAAATCCCGAGACGATCGCCGAGATCCGCCAGGACGCGTCGGTGCTCGGGGATCTCGTGCGCGGCAAGGCCATGGAGCGTTTCCGTCCGCTGCTCCAGCAGCTCATGGGCAAGGCGGTCTTCGAGAACAATCCGGAGATCCGTACGACCTCGTGGAACGCAAACGAGCAGCCGATCGCCGCCGAGTGATCGACCCCTCCCACCTGCCAGCTTGACCCACGCAAAGCCCCCTGCGACCGTGGGGGGCGTGCCTCCGGAAGAAGAGAAGACGACCCTGACCGTGGGCGTCGTGCTCACGTCGGATCCCGAAGGGTCGCGCGCGTCGCTCACGGCCTTTTGTGAGGCGCTGTCGGACGTGACGGGCTTCGAGGTGCGTGGGGTCGGAGGCTGGAACTACAACACGCTGCACGAAGCCCTGGAGACGGGCGAGGTGGATCTCGGCTGGTTGCCGCCGCTCGTGGCGATGCGAGCGACGAGCCGCGCGCGGGTGATTCCCATCGTGCTCCCGGTGCGCAACGGCGCGTCGTCGTACATGACGGCGCTTTATGCGAGGAACGAGGCGCCTCTCCGCAAGGTCGAGGATCTCGAGAGCCTGCGCGCGGCGTGGGTGGATCGGCAGAGCGCGGCCGGGTACATCGTGCTGCGGGCGCACCTTCGGGCGCTCGGTGTGAACCTGGATCGAGCGTTCCGGGAGAACCTCTTTTTCGGGTCGCACGGCGAGGTGGCGCGCGCCGTGTCGCAGGGCGACGCGGACGTGGGCGCGACGTTTGTCCACGTCCAGGCGGATCCGAGCCATCCACGAGGCGAGCGGGTGGTGCGCGCGGGCTTCGGGGACGCGGACATGCACGTGATCACGCGCGCAGGGCCGATCCCGGCGGACGTGATGGCCGCGAGTGTACGCGTGCCGGTGGCGACGATGCGCAAGGTGCAGCGGGCGCTCGTGGGCGGCGTGGAGAGCGAGCTCCATCGAGCCGCGCGCGTGTTGTTCGGCGCGGAAGGGTTCGTCGTGGCGCTGAGCGAGCACCTGGATCCGCTCGCCAAGCTCCTCGCGAGCTTCGACAACGAGCCCTGACGAGGGCGCCGAAGCGACCGTCAGGGGGACGGCGGCGTCTTGCCTTGCTGGAGAGCGCGGAGCGCCGCTTCGAGGACGTCGCCCTTGGCGAAGCCGAGGTGGCGAAAGGCTTCGCGACCTTCGGGATCGAGGATGACGACGCTCGGGACGTGGTGCAGGCCCTGGAAAGGTCCCTCGCCCGCGATCGTGGCCTCGTCGGCCATGACGACCGGATAAGGCGGATCGAGGACACGCGCGAAGGCCTCGACGAGCAGCTTGTGGTGGGGCGGCTCGAGGACGACGAGGCCGGCGTTGATGCGCGGGACGTGGCGCTTCACGAGGGCCGAGAGGAACCGCGCCTGCGCATGGGAGGGGTCGTCGTAGGTCGCGACGAACGCGAGGACGCTGTAGCGGCCGGCGAGCTCGTTGGTGGACAAAGTACCGGCGCCGTCGAGCGTCGGGAACGAGAACACGACGCGGGGGCCACGCGCGACGGCAAGAGCGGGCGCCTCGGCCGGCGGGGCGGAGGCGCAGGCGATCGGCGCCGCGAGGAGAAGCAGGACGAGAGCGCGTCTAGAAGGGACCATCGATCGCCTCGACGTCGGCGTCGAACAGGTCGGCAAACTCGCGCAGGGAGGCAGGCAATTCGCCGCCGCGACGGCGATGCGCGAGGATCGCGTGGGCGAGCTCCTCGACGATGGGGGTGAGGGGCGTGGTCTCGAGGTGGACGCCGTCGACGAGGGCGCCGCTGCGGGGCGCGTCGGTCTCGCTGAGCAGGCTGTCGTGGCGGGCCCAGAAGAAGCCTTCGTCGGGCAGGTAGCGGCACCAGAGGACACGGACGAAACGAAGGTAGACGGGCTGGACGAGCGCGACGACACGCACGCCGCCGGGCGCGATGCCGGAGAGGGCGCAGATGGGGCGGCCACGCCACGCGGAGATGTCGCCGAGGAGGATCGCTGCCTCCATACGGGTGCGGCGATCGGGATCGGCCTCGACCGCGAGGAGCGGGGCGTACAGGGCGACGAGGGGCACTTCCAGGCTCGGCGCGTCCTCGGCGAGGGCATCGAGGAAAGCTTCGCGGGCCGCAGGCGCGAGGGCGGCGTAGACGTCGGCGGCGGCGAGGGCCGCGTCGGCGTCGCTGGCGAGGGCGCCGAGCCACTCGCGCCAGGCTGCAAGGATACGAGGCTCGGGCGGAGCGCCCTCCACGGACGTGCACGCTTCGCCGCGGGGAACGGAAGGAGGCGGCGCGGGGGAACGATCAAGCTCGAGGCGAGCGCGCTGGCTGGCGGGCTCTCGCGGCTCGTTCATCGATCGCTCCTCGTCGACGGCGGATGGATACGCGCGTCGATCTCCAGAGCGAGATCATTCAGCAGCTCGTCGAGGTCCGCCGCGCGGTCGGGCGGGGCCGCGACGACGAGCTCGCCCCCTCGCTCGGCGAAGATCGTTCCAAGGCCCTCGCTCGCTTCGAGGATGCCCTTGAGGAAAACGACGTCGGCGGGACGAATGTCGACGCGGCGCACGAGCAAGCCGGCCGAGACCTCGGCAATCGGGAGGGCGCGTCGACGTCGCACAGGGCCGGGGCTCGGGGCCACGGGCAACGTTGGGTCGGCTGGACTCGTGCAGGCGCGATCGGTGTTCCGCGCCGTTTCGGACGAGGGCATGGGACGGGACAGGTAAGCACCGCCCGTCGCCGGGATCCAGCCTCGGTCACCCGAGGCCACGCAGGATGCGGCGAGGCGGGCTCGAAGGCGAAGGAAGCTCGCTCCCGCCGTGCTCGTCGAAGCAAAGGCGCTAGATTCGTGCCGCCATGTCGTACGGGAAAGCTGGTCGGGCCGCCGAAGTTGCTTGCGATCCGTGGACCCCGGGGGAGGGGGACGCGCAGGGACGGGTCCTCGGGTTCGGAGCCCCGGCGCGCGCGCCTCAGAAAAACGAGGACGACGACGAGGAC
>JANMGF010001362.1:0-2616 GCA_031374535.1 Polyangium sp. (in: bacteria) | reverse complement strand
AGCCATGCCTCGCCCGCGCGGGACACGTAAAGCCATCGGGGCAACGTGAAGCTCGCGTCCGCGAACGAGGACCACGGGGCCTCCCGGCGCACCTCGGTCCGAAAGGACAAACCTCCCAGGAGCCGAGGTCCCGGCGCAGATCCCGCATCCGCGTCGCGCTCCTCGCGCAGCGACGCAAAAAGCCGCCGCGCCGCGCTCGCGACCTCGCGAAGCCGCTCCGGACCACTCCCCTCGACACGCGCGGCCTCCCCGAGACCCACGATCTCGAGCGGCTCCTCGCCCTCGCGCCGCGGAGCTTGCCACAGCGTGATCGGCGCGCTGGACGTGCATGCAGCGACGAGCCGCGCCGCGGGCACGACGGGCGCGGGCGCCACGACGGCCACGATCTCCGCGTCCGATCCCAGACGTGTCCTCGTCGTCGTCGCCCTGGCCGCACGCGAGAGGACTTCTGCCCCGAGGCTCGGCATTTACGCCTCCTCCCGGCGCGCCCCTTCCTCGGACGGCGTGCCCACGAAGAGGTGCGCGACGCCGAAGGTGAGCGGCTGCGCTTCGAGCACGGAGAGCCCCGCCTCTTCCATCTTCTGCGTGAAGACGTCGGGCGGCGGGAAGGCCTCGATCGAGCGCTGGAGGTAGCGATACTCCTTCGCCCCGGAGAGCGCCGCGCCGACGCGCGGGACGATCTCGTGGACGTACGTACGGGCGAAGAAGCCCATCACCCCGGCGCGCGGCTCGGACAGCTCGAGGATCACGACGCGCCCGCCCCGCCGCGTGACACGCGCCATCTCGCGGAGCGCCTTCGATCGATCGGGGACGTTGCGAATCCCGAAGGCGATCGCCACGCCGTCGACGCTCGCGTCCTCCAGGGGAAGCGCCTGCGCGTCGCCGATCCGCAGCGTGATGCGTCCCTCGAGGCGAGCCGCCGCGAGCTTGTGGGCCCCCTCGGCGAGCATGCCGCTCGATGGATCCAGGCCGATCACGGTCGCGTCGGGGTGCGTCTTGGCGATGGACATCGCGAGGTCCGCAGTGCCCGTCGCGAGATCGAGCACGCGCGCGTTCGGGCCGAGCGCGAGCGCCTCCACGGCGCGGCGCCTCCAGCCCTGATCCATGCCGAGCGACAGGATCCGGTTCAGCAGATCGTAGCGGGCCGCGATCGCATCGAACATCTCGCCGCTGCCCGCGCGCATGCCCTTCGTTGCTTCGCTGTTCATCGTGCCTCCTCGCTTCGCGGCCCGTTCTTGGCGGGCGGCGGATCGGTCGCTTGCACCTCGCGCTTGCGCTCGTGCAGGCGCATGTGACCTCGCTGGATGCCTTCCCCCGCGAGCGCGCGCAGCGCTGCGAGGTTCGACGCGAGCCCCACCGCGGCGAGCGCCACGGCAAGCTCTCCCGCGTTCGCCGCGCCGAGCATGTCGAGCGCCGCGCGCACGCCAGGATGCGCGCTCGACAAGCCGCCCGCCGTGCCCACCGCGAGCGGAAGCTCCGCGACGCCGACGAGCCCGCCCGGCTTGCGCTTCCACGTGCTGAGCGGCTTGTAGATCCCGCCGTGCGCCGCGAACGCGTGCGCGCCCGCCTCGAGGGCGCGGAAGTCCTGCCCGAGCGCGATGGCCGCCGCGTCGAGCCCGTTCATGAAGCCCTTGTTGTGGGTGACGGCGCGAAAGACGTCGAGCTCTGCGAAGCGGCTCGCGCGCGTGATGCCGCCCGCGAGCTCTGCGCCACCGACGTCCTCGTCGCGCACCTCGGCGCGGACCCGCACGAGGCGCCGAAGCGGCAGGTTCGTGAGGATCCGGAGCCCCATCGTGCCGCCCACGATCGCGTGGACCGCGGGCGCCATCGCCTCGGCCACCGTGTCGACCGTGTTCGCGCCCATGCAGTCGCCCACGTCGACGTGCACGTGCACCACGATCACGCCGAGCGCCTCGTCGAGCACACGCACGTCGAGATCACGCACGCCGCCGCCGCGGGCCACCATCCGCGGGATCGAGGTGTCGCCGAGCGCCGAGAGCCGCGTCTTTGCCTCGAGGATCCGCACGCACGCAGAGGCGGGATCGGGCACGTCGTCGAGCTGGATCTGGGCCGTCATGACGGGCGCGTCGGCCTCGCCGGTGAACCCGCCCGACATCCGCACCATACGCGCCGCGTTCGACGCCGCGGCCACGACGCTCGGCTCCTCGATGGCCATGGGCACGAGGACGTCGCGCCCGTTGATGACGAAGTTCAAGGCCACGCCGAGCGGAAGCGCGTGCGTCGCGATCACGTTCTCGCTCAGGTGATCGGCCACCGCGACGTCGAGCAAGCCGCCGCGCGCGAGGTGCGCGAACGACACGTCGTCGACGGCGCCCATCTCCCGCAGGACGACGAGGCGCGCCTCGGGCGAGCGCTCGTAGAACTTGCTGATGCGGCTCGTGATCACGCGTTTCATCGGCCCTCCGCCGCAGAAACGAGCTTGTCGAGGAGGGCGCCGAGCTCGGCGAGCGGCACGGCCTGCGGGCCATCCGAGAGCGCCGTCGCCGGATCGGGGTGCGTCTCGACCATGAGCCCAGCCGCGCCCGCCGAGAGCGCCGCGCGCCCGAGCGGCACGACGAGATCACGCCGGCCGAGGCCATGCGAAGGATCCACCAC
>JANMGF010001313.1:0-4273 GCA_031374535.1 Polyangium sp. (in: bacteria) | reverse complement strand
CCTCCTCCTCCTCCTCCCCCGCCCCCCCCGGCTGGGGGGAAGAAAGTCAAGCCGATCGACAAACCGAAGCCGGTGAAAAAGCCGGACACGATCGTCGAGACGAAGGAGGAGCCGAAACCGGACGAGAAGCCTCCGGAGAAGGAGCCTGAGAAGGAAGAGCCCGAAGGCGAGGGCGAAGCGGAAGGCGTTCCCGGCGGCGTGCCGGGCGGCGTTCCTGGTGGCGTGGTCGGTGGTGTGGTCGGTGGCGTGCTCGGGAATCCCGCGCCGCCTCCTCCTCCGCCGACGAACGTGACCATCCCCTTCGGCGCGGGAATGACGCGCCCGTCGAAGACTTCAGGCCCCGAGATCCGCCACACGGCCGAGGCCCTCGCGGCCCGCGTGGAAGGCGTGATGATCGTGCGTTGCGTGATCACCGAGTCCGGCAGCGTCGAGCAGTGCGCCGTCATCAAGGGGTTGCCCCACATGAATGACGCCGTGCTCCGAAACCTCGCGTCGAGCCGCTACTCGCCGGTCATGTTCAACGGCAAGGCCCAGAGGGTCAACTACACCTTTACGATTCGCCTGGTGATGCCCACCCGCTGAAGAACGGGCCACGCACACGAGTGCGGGCCATCCCCAGAGCACCGACACCGAGCAACAAGAGAACGCGCGAGGGAGGCGCGACCGAAAATCATGGATTTTTCACTGGCTGGACTTTGGCGTGAAATGGGGCTTTTTGCCCGCCTGGTCGTGATCGTGATGGGCATCATGAGCCTCACGTCCCTCCTCGTGCTTGGCGAGAGGCTCGTGATGTCCTTCAAGTCGATGTCCGACTCGAAGGTGTTTGCCGCAAAGATGGCCTCCCTCTTGTCCGGCGGCGATCTCGACGCCGCGGCGGACGCCAAGTTCGGCAAGGACATCGGTTACATCGGTCGCACGATCCGGGCGGGGCTCGTGGCCTACAAGGGCTCGGTCCACGGCGAGAAGGACCTCTGCTTCGAGTCCGTCGCGCGTGCCCTCGAGCGTCAGCAGGCGCGTGAGCTCGCGGTCCTCAAGCGTGGCCACGGCTGGCTGGCGACGGTCGGCTCGACGGCCCCCTTCGTGGGTCTCCTCGGCACGGTCATGGGTATCGTCACGGCCTTCGAGAAGATGGCCGCAAGCGGCTCCGGCGGTCTCGGGACGGTCTCTGCGGGTATCGCCGAAGCCCTCATCACGACGGCCTTCGGTCTTCTCGTCGCGATCCCGGCCGTCATGGCCTTCAACTACCTCGCCGGCTGGGTCGATGCCCGGGCGGTCGACATCGCCGAATCCTCGAACGAGTTCCTCGATCTCGTCGCCCGTCGTCTGGCCGAGGGGCCGCGCAGCGCCGAGGACGAGAGCGAGAACGAGGAGAGCGAGGCCGCGGCCTAGGCAAGCCCGCCCTCGCATGTCGAGCGCGCCGATGGAGGCACGTCCGACGCCGCGAGGGCGACCCCCTGAGAGGGAGTAGGTGTTCTCATGGGAATGGCAGTAGGCCCGAAGAAGGGCAGCGTAAAGAACGACATCAACGTCACGCCGCTCGTCGACGTCGTGCTCGTTCTTCTGATCATCTTCATGGTCATCACGCCCATGCTCCAGCGCGGCAAGGACGTGAAGCTGCCGCAGTCGAAGACGATCGACGAGGAGAACAAGGATAGCGATCCGATCATCCTCTCGGTCACGAAGGAAAAGCACATCTTCATCGAGAGCGACGAGTTCGACAAAGACGGCTTTTCGCCCGCGCTGAAGGCCGTGCTCGAGGCGAAGCCGGGGCGGAAGATCCTGCTCAAGGGCGACGATTCGCTGAACGTGGGCGACGTCCGCGAGGTCATGGAGCTGGCGCGGAAGGCTGGCGCGAAGAGCGTCGCCCTCGGCGTCGAAGAGCAGAAGTAGAGCGAGCGGAGCCGAACGAGATGAGCAGAAAGACGAGAAGGGTGGCTATCAAGCCAGCCAATCCGCCGAACTCGGACATCAACGTCACGCCCCTCATCGACGTCGTGCTCGTGATGTTGATCATCTTCATGGTCGTCACGCCGCTGCTCGAGAAGGATCTCGACGTGCGCGTGCCCGACACGGAGAAGGTCGAGACGGTCACGGAAGTGCCCCCCGATCAGCTCGTGGTTCGTATCGGGACCGAGGGTGATTTCCGGATCAACTACGACAAGGTCACGAACGAAGAATACGTCGACAAGCTGAAGACCAAGCTCGAGCGGCGCAAAGAAGACGACAAGATCGTCTTCTTCATCGCTGACGACGCGGCGAACTACGCCCGCCTCATCACGGCGCTCGACGGCGCAAAGCAGGCCGGCGCGAAGGTGCTCGGCATGATGACCACGCCCCCCGAAGAAGACGAGAAAAAGTAAAGCGTCCTCGAAGGGATTGGGAGCGAGGAGCCCCGGTGTGCCCCGTGCATGTCGGGGTTCTCTCTTTTTGTGCCCGTTTCGCCGCATCCAGCGACGAAACGATGGTCATTGCAGAGACCACTTCGCGCCGGGCACCTCATTGCGAGGTATTTCCGGGTACGCTGGCCTTTTTGGTGACCCGCCTCGAAAGGCTGGCAGGACGAACCCGGGTGCGCGGCGCGTGAAAGGGATTGACACACGACCGTCACACGTGGTTGCGACGTTCGTCGAGGAACGCGCGCCTCGGCGATCGGCTTCAGGGCAGGCCGAGCAGCGCCTTGCAGCTGTCGGTCGCGTTCGTGCAGCCCTCCGCCGCGCTGCAGCTCTCGCATTGCGCGACGCATACGTTCATGGCCGTGTCGTACGCGGCGTCGCACCCAGCGCAATCCGGGATCGCGCCCATCTTGGTCGGGCCCGACCCGCACTGCGATACACACGCGCCGCGCTGGGCTTCCGCCTGCTTGGAGCACGTGGAGACGTCACCCACACACTTGGGCGGCGTCGCGCACGGCGGGTCGGTCTCGCCCGGCTCGAGGTAATCGACCGTCGGAAACGTGCACGCCGAGAGGCCAAGGAGGAGCAAGACCCGATGGCACGAGAGGACGACAGAAGTGAAACCGTAGCTCTTTCTGAGCATCAGAACCTGCCTTCCACGGAGATGAACGCGACGCCCGGAGCAAACGTGGGGCGCACGCGCAGGCGGGCCTTGGGGGCGCTCGCAGCGGGCTCGGGCGCGGTGAGCAAGAGCGCGACGCCCGTGACAGCCGCAGCCCCGGACAGCCCCGCGAACACGTTGACGAGGGTCGCGTAGGTCGCTCCCTCGTTTGCGATCGGCCGGGCGGCAGGATCGCAACGGGTGAGCGTGGGGCACACCGCCTCGAGCGCCGTGATCCGGCCTGCGCGCAGCCCGATGAACACGCCCATGGTCACGAGCGAGGCCGCGGAGAAGCCAAGCGTGAGCCAGCCGATCGTGCGCTGGCGCGAGGGCGAGGGCGCGACGTCCCCGCCCGTCGCCGTGAGCTCGACGCGCAAGGTCTTGCCCTCCTCGAGGGTGACGTTTTGCTCGCCCGCGACCGCGCCGTTTCGCCGAAGCGTGACGTTGTACGTGCCTGGATCGACGCGCAGCGCCCCACCGGCGGTGATCGTTCGCCCATCCAGGGTGAGCTCGTCCCCCGGGGCGCCCTTCGCGACCACCACCGTCAGCGTTGGCACCCGCTGTTCGAGCGTCCTGATGTGCTGGTTCGACTCGGTGACCACGTTCGGCGCGCCCGACCCTGCTTCTCGCGCGGCCTGGCGGAACGTCTCGAGGGCGTCGGTGAGCTTGCCGGTGTGCGTTAGGCAAAGCGCGATGTGGAAACGCACCTGCGGGGTCATCTTCACCTGGCCCACGCGCTGGAAGAGGGCGAGGGCTTCGCTGAACTTCCCCTCGTCCTCGAGCTGCCTTCCGCGCGTGAACTGCTCGCGCGCCTCGTTGAGCTCCACGGCCGTGGGCGATCCGTTCGCGAGGACGCTCGTCGTCCGCACCGTGCCAGTGAGCAAGGCGACCCCCACGCACGCTGCCTTCGAGTGAAACCGGCGCAAAACGTACCTCGACGGGGATGGTACCACGCTTCGCCCTCGGTCGGGGATGTCCGCCGAAACCATGCCGTTTGCGCGCGGCGTTCGAGGCTTGGCCTCAGAAACCCGGATCGTTGACGTGGGTCGTAGGACGTTTCCCGGAGGACCCCGAGGTTTTTCTCGAAGACGAGGCGGAGGGCGCCGCTGTCGGTGCGCTCGTGGATCTCGCCGTCGCGGTTTCCTGGGGAGGAGGCGGCGCCACCTTCGGGGCCGCAACGCTCGCCGGGGCTTCGGTGGGCGCGGGGAGGGCCGCCGCG
>JANMGF010001299.1:0-2454 GCA_031374535.1 Polyangium sp. (in: bacteria) | reverse complement strand
GCCGCGGGCGCCATCGCAGGTTCCTCGGCGCGCGCAGCTCTGGGGCGCAGCAGCACGAGAAGCGGGAGCAAGAAAAGGAGCGTGACCGCGAGGCGACGCTTGCTCATCGTTTGCTTCGAGCACCTCCTACCGGGCAAGGATCCCGAACGAGCGCGAAGAATGCGGGACGGGCCGGACGAACGCAAGAGGTTTGGCAGCCCCGCGCTAGGCCACGACGAGCCGCTCGAGCGCCGCGCGGAGCCGGTCCGGGATCGGCGTGGGCTTTCGGTTCACCCGATCCACGAAGACGTGGACGAAATACCCCTCGGCGGCCACCAGGGCCTCGCCGCGCGGGAAGAGCCCGATCTCGTACCGCACGCTGGAGCGCCCGAGCTTGCCCACGCGCAGGCCCGCGTCGATGTCCGTCGGGAACGAGACGCCGCGCAGGTACCGGCAATGCGACTCCGCGGCGACGCCGATCACCTCGCCCCGCTCGATGTCGAGCCCGCCTTCGGCGATCAGCCATCGATTGATGACCGTGTCGAAATACGAATAATACACGACGTTGTTGACGTGGCCGTAGACGTCGTTGTCCATCCACCGCGTCGGAATGACCATGAATTGCGCGTAACCGTCGCGCCCGATCGCCTCGCTCATGCGGAACCCATACACGAAACGGGCGCGGAGGGCGTATCACTTCGGCGGAGAAGGCTCCGAGACGGGCGGGGGCTTCATCACCCAGAGCACCGTCCCCGGCCGGATCCCCGCGGCTTCCAGGGTCACGCGCGGCGCGCCGTCGCCCACGTTGTCCGTGACGAACCGCCCCGTGCGTGGCTCGAAAAGCACCCATTCGGTCCCGTACGTCATGGGCGGCACCTTCGCTCCCGCGCGCCGCAATGCCTTCCAGATACGCGCGATGAGGCTCGCGAGGTGCTTGTGGACGTCGAGCGAAAACGTCCACAATTCGGTCTTTTCACCGAGATACCGGCGCGGATCCACGGTCACGTGCCGGCCCCCCGCCCGCGTCGGCAGCTTCGGCACCTCCGATCGCGCGACGGACCGCGGCCCCTCCGCGTACGCCGTCGCTTCATCCCACCGAATGGGCCTCTCCGAGGCGGGCGAGACGACGATCCGCGGGCTCGACGCAGGCACGCCCAGCGGAAAGCTCGACTCCCCCGCATGACGGGGCTTCTCCCCGGACGCAAGGAGATCCTCCTCGATCGTCGCGTCGGGCGGGACGAACCTCGAGAGCTCCGCGAGCATGGCGGCGGCGTTCGGAAAACGCGCTTCGGGGTTGATCTCGAGCGCCCGATGGACCACCTCGGCCACTTCGGCGGGCACCCACGGCGCGATCTCCGTGAGCGACCGCGGCGGCGTGACGCAAATCGCCACGAGCAGCTGCCCGATCGCGCCGAGATGCTGGTGCGGGGCCCGCCCCGAGAGCGCCGCATAAAGGACACAACCGAGCGACCATAGATCCGTGCGGTGATCCACGTCGCGGCTGTTTTGCACCTGCTCCGGCGACATGTAGAGCGGCGATCCCAGGAGGCTGCCCGTGGCCGTCAGGTCCGTCGTCTGCGCGAGGCCCAGGGGCTCTCCGTCGGCGCGGATCTTGGCGATGCCGAAATCGAGGATCTTCACCGTCAACGTGCCCTCGGGGCCGCGGGCGAGGAAGAGGTTGGCCGGCTTGATGTCGCGGTGAACGACGCCCGCCGCGTGCGCCTTTTCGAGCCCTCGAAGGGCATGCGTCGCCACACAAAGGGCGCTCGGGAGCGACAAAGAACCGATCCGATCGATGAGGCGTTGCAGGTCCTCGCCGACGAGCCGCTCGGTGACGAGGTAGAGATGCCCTGTCGCCTCGTCGGTCCCAGCGTCGAGGATCCGGACGATGTGCTCGTTCTGGATCCGCGCGACGGCCTGCGCCTCCCGTCGAAACCGGCGTTGCCCCTCGCCGTGGGCCAGGTGCCCATGGAGCACCTTCACGGCGACGCGCGCCCTCGTCTCCGTGTGCGCGGCTTCGTACACGGAGCCCATGCCCCCGCGCCCGAGCAGGGAGAGGAGCTCGTACCTGTGGCCAAGCGTTTCGCCGATCAAGCCCGGCCAGGGTAAACGAGGGTGGTGCTCCTTGACAAGGAGCAAATGTTCAGTGATGGGAGGACCTATCGACCGGCTGATCCCGCCTCACCAATAAGCAAACGCTCCCCGAAACAGCCCCCGCAAAACCTCCTCGTCGACCACACACGGCGCATTCGACACGAGCCGCGCCTGCACGATCGTCCCCGCCGCGAGCGCCTCCACGTCCGGCTCCCCGTATCCCACGCCCGAAAGACCGTTCGGGATCCCCGCCGCCCGCATCATGCTCGAAAGGTGCGTCCCGAGGATCTCCCCCGCGTCCTCCGGCCCCGCCCCGCGCTTTTCCGCGCCGAGCCGCGCCGCCGCTTCCAGGTGGCGCTCCGGGTTCGTCCGCGCGAGGGC
>JANMGF010001295.1:0-2598 GCA_031374535.1 Polyangium sp. (in: bacteria) | reverse complement strand
CGGCAGGGCGCAGGTGGCCGTGCAGCCGTCGCCCGAGACGAGGTTGCCGTCGTCGCAGGCCTCGACGAAGGCCCGGACGATGCCGTCGCCGCAACGCGCGAACACGCACCCGGGGACGCAGGCGTCGGTGGCGACGCCGTTGCGATCGTCACACATTTCGCCCGGATCCACGATGCCGTCGCCGCAAAAGGGATCCCCCCGCTCGGCCTCCGGCGCGAAAAGGGTGCTGCGTGCGCCACACGCGGCGGCGAAACCGAGGAGCAGGAGGGCCGCAAAACGACGAAGCCGCATGCGAGCGATCCTACCACGTTCGCGCCGCCTCTTGCCGCGGGCGCGTCGCTCCGATAAAGCTTTTCATCGTGGGTGGACCCGACCCTTGCCTTCGTTTCGCCCTCGCGATCGCGCTCGCATCGCCCCTCGCATGCTCGTCGCCGAAGGAGACGCCCGACGCGTCGGCGCCTGCGCCCTCGGCCTCGCAAGCAGCCACGCCGCCCGACGCGAGCGCCGAGGCCACGCCGCCCACGCGTCTTTCGTCGGCCGAACGTCAAGGGAGCGTGATCACGCGGAGCCGCCGAAACGACGCTCTGTTCGTCGCGGACGAGGATCACCAGGTGCTCCGCCGCGTCCCGCTCCCGCTCGCGCCGGGCGCAGCCGTGAGCGAGGTGGCGCTGCCCGGCGCGCCGGCCGCGGTGTTGTCGCTCGACGGCGCGGCGCTCGTGACGATCCGCGATCCAGGCCTGCTTCTCGTGCTGCGGCCCGACGCGACGGGCACGTTCGTCGAGGCGAACCGCGTGTCCTTGCCGGCCGACGCCTGGGGCCTCGCCGCGAGCCCCGATGCGCGTTTCGCCTTCGTGACGAGCGCGTGGACGCACATGGTTTCGAAGGTCGATCTCGCGGCCGCGAAGGTCGTGTGGTCGGTGGATATCGCGCGTGAACCGCGAGGCGTCGTCGTGCTGGAGAACGGCGAGATCCTCGTGAGCCACCTCGTGGGCGCGGACGTGACCCACGTGCGCGAGGAGGCGGGCGCGCCGGTCGTGAAGACGATCGCCGTGATGCCTTCGCCCGTGCGTGCGCCCTCGGGAAAAAAGCTCCACGCGTCGCTCGGGTATTCGCTCGTGACCTCGCCCGACGAGGGCAAACTCTTCGTCGCGCGGCACGCGGTGGGCGCGCTCGCGCGGCGATCGTGGTTCGGACAGCCCACGGTGGACGTCGTGCTCCTGCCGGGGAAAAACGGCCGCGCGGCGCCCGAGCAGCTCGCCGCGACGCACGTCGGCGGGTTGCCGGCGACGAAGAGCCGGGTCGCGGATCTGACGATGACCGCGGACACACCCGTGTCGATCCCGGGCCGCGACAAGGGCCCTTTCACGCAGCCACGCGCGATGGTGTTTCGATCGAAATCCGAAACCTTGCTCGTCGCGGGCGAGGGCGACGACGTCGTCGCGGAGCTCGACGCAGTGGCGCTCGACCCGACGCTGGCGATCGTGCGCATTTTCCAGGTCGGCCAGAAGTACGACCCGGGATATGGCGCCGCGAGCGAGTGCGGCGCGCCTTCGGGAATCGCGCTTTCCGCTGACGAGGATAGCGCATTCGTGTTTTGCCGCGCGACGTACGACGTTGTCGAGATCGATCTCGCCGCGGCGGCCCCGACCCATCCGGTGGTGCGTGATCGCAAGGCGCTCGTGCACGTCGCCGACGACAAACTCTCGGGCGACGCGCAAAAAGGGCGGCGGCTCTTCTACAACGCGACGGATCCGATCCTGAGCGGCGGCCTCGCCTGCGCGGGTTGTCACCCCGACGGACGCGACGATGGGCATGTCTGGCACGAGGCCAGTTTCGATACGATCGACGGGCTCCACACGAATTTCGTGGGCGCCAACGAGAACATCCCCGACCTCGCCAAGGTGAAAGGATTTCCGCGGAGGACTCCGATGCTCGCGGGGCTCGTGAACGCGGCAGGCCCTTATGGTTGGCATGGCGAGAGCCCGGACCTCGGCGCGCGCGTCGTGGCGGGGATGGGCCTGCATCGCTGGGGTGGAATGCCGCAAAACATCGGCGGCGCTGCGGTGGGGCGCGCCTCGCTCGTCGCCGCGTTCGTGCGCGAGGGCCTGGTCCCGCCCCCGCGTGACAATCGCGAGCTCTCCGAGAAAGAGAAACGCGGGCGCGAGCTCTTCAACAGCGACGCCACGAAATGCGCCCGGTGCCACGTGCCCGAGACGAATTACACCGATCGCACGCCGTATCCGCTGAAACGATTTCCTGCCGTGAGCGGCTTCGACGAGGAGTCGGCGCAGGAGTGGAAGACGCCCTCGCTCAGGTTCGTGGCCGGAAGGGCGCCCTACTTCCACGACGGCCGGTTCTCGACGCTCGAAAAACTCGTCGAGATGAACGGCGATCGTATGGGCAACCTGACCCACCTCTCCGCCGAGGATCGGGAGGCGCTCGTCGCCTTCCTGAAGACGTTATGAATCGCGCCCGGACCCTCGCTTTGGCCCTCCCCTGCCTCGGGCTCGCGCGCGCGCGCACCTCCGCGGAGGCGGCGCCGCCGGCGCCCGAGGAGGCAACACCCAGCGATTTAGAGCCGATGGTGGTCGCGGAGGG
>JANMGF010001268.1:0-8726 GCA_031374535.1 Polyangium sp. (in: bacteria) | reverse complement strand
ATCGGCGCCGAGCCCGAGCTACGCGGCTCCGTCTCGCTCGCCACGGGCAAGCCCGGCGACGGCGGCCTGGGTGGCGACGGCGACGTGGCCGGCAACCGTGGCGCCCCGGGGATTGGCGCGGCGATTCGTAGCTTCTGAGTGCCTACCGGCTGGAGTATACTCGCCCCATGTCCGAACCCGTTCGTCCTCCGGCCCTCGATCCCAGCACCGTCCCGACGCTCCAGGGCTCCCGTTATCCCGCGCCCTTCCGCGCGGCCGTCCTCGCGCGCAGCAAAAAGCGCCTCGGCGAGGCGCTCGGCCTCACGCATTTCGGCGTGAACCTGGTCCGCCTTCCTCCCGGCGCGTGGTCGTCCCAGCGCCACTGGCATACGCTCGAAGACGAGTTCGTGTACGTCCTCGAAGGCTCGGTCGTCCTCGTGACGGACGCCGGCGAACAGCTGCTCGTCGCCGGGAGCTGCGCCGGGTTTCCCGCGGGCAAGCAGGACGGCCATCACCTCGTCAATCGCTCCGATTTCGACGCCGTTTACCTCGAGGTCGGGGATCGGACCGCCGGAGACGAGGTCGTCTACAGCGACATCGACATGGAGCTCCGCGTCCGCGAGGGCCAGGGCACGTTCGTCCACAAGAACGGCGAGCCGTACGAGCCCTGACGCCCGAACCGGGCCCCGCGGCCCTGACCCGGCCGACGTTCAATCGATCCGCTCGAGCAGGGCCGCCGCCCCGAGCCCGCCGGCCGCGCAGATCCCGAGGAGCGCCGTTCGTTTGTCGGTACGAACGAGCTCGTTCGCCATCGTCGTCACCATCCGCGCGCCCGTCGCGCCGAACGGGTGGCCGAGGGCGATCGAGCCGCCATGCACGTTGAGCCGCGCCGGATCGATCTCGCCGACCGCCGCGCCCTTGCCCAGTCGCTCCCGCGCGAACGCCGCGCTGCCGAGCATCTTCAGCACGCAGAGCACCTGCGCCGCGAACGCCTCGTGCAGATCCACGAGATCGATCTCCGCGAGCGAGAGCCCCGCCCGATCGAGCACCTTCGGAAGGGCGAGCGCCGGCCCCATGAGCAGCTGATCGGCTGGATCGACGCCCACGTACGCCCACGACGAGATCGCCGCCCGCGGCCGATACCCGAGCGCCCGCGCCTTCTCCTCGCTCATGAGCAGCACCGCCGCCGCGCCGTCCGTCAAAGGACTCGCATTGCCCGCGGTCACCGTGCCGTCCTTCGCGAACACCGGCCGGAGCTTGGCGAGTTTTTCCTCGCTCGTATCGGCCCGCACGAGCCCATCGGCGTGCACCCATTTCCCGTCCGTCGTCTCGACGGGACAAACCTCCGCGTCGAACCGCCCCGACGCCATGGCCGCCGCCGCGCGGTGGTGCGACCGCGCCGCGAACGTGTCCTGCGCCGCGCGCGAGATCTCGTTCCGCCGCGCCATCTTTTCGGCGGCCTCGCCCATCACCTCGCCCGTCGTCCGTTCCGCGATCTTCGGCCGCGTCGGCAAGATATCCGTGAACGGCGCGAGTTTGCCCACGGCGCCGAGGATCGCCCTGGGATCCGCCTTCCCCAGCGCCACCGGCGCGAGCGCGTGCACCACCTTTTGCGGGAGCTTGATCTCCGCATTACTCGTCGAATCGCTCCCGCCCGCGATCATCACGTCCGCCTCGCCGCGCTCGATCGCCGCCGCCGCGAGCGTCACCGCTTGCAGCCCCGAGGCGCACGCCCGCGTCACGGTCATCGCCTCGCAGGCCGGATCGAGGTCTAGATCCAGAGCGATCTCGCGCCCCACGTTCGGCGACGTGCCCGGCAGGATCACCCCGCCCCACACGATCGACTCGACGTCCCGCCGCCCGAGGTTTGCCCTCTGGAGGAGCCCCCGCACCGCGGCGACGCCGAGCGCGATGGTGTCCTGCTTCGTGAAATCCGTGAATGCCTTGACGAACGGCGTTCGTAGCCCGTCCACGACCACCGCACGCCGGCCACTTTTTCCTGACATACCCATCCCCTTCACGCGCCGATGAGCGCGCCTCCGCAGACCCGCACCGTGCGCCCCGTGATCCCCGAGGCCCCGGGGCTCGCGAGGAACGTGATGACCTCGGCCACGTCCTCGGGCAAACCCCCCTGCCCGAGCGCGGCGAGGCGCCGCCCCGCTTCCCGCACCGCCAACGGAATCGCCGCCGTGAGGCGCGTCTCGATGAACCCCGGCGCCACCGCATTGACCGTGATTCCCTGGCCCGCGAGCCGCGGCGCGAGGCCGGCGACGAACCCGAGGATCCCTGCCTTCGAGGCCGCGTACGCCGATTGCCCCACGTTACCCGCGATACCCGCGATCGAGGAGAGACAAACGACACGCCCGCCCTCCTGGAGCAAAGGTTCGAGCGCCTCGTGGGTCCGGATGACCGCGCCGAGGTTCACGGAGAGCACCTCGTCCCATTGCCTGTCGCTCATGCGCCCGAGCGTCTTGTCCCGCGTGATCCCGGCATTGTGCACGACGACATCGAGCCCGCCGAGCGCCCGCACCACGTCCGCGATCCGCGACGGAGCCTCGTCCGCCCCGAGATCCACGAGCAGCGCCGTTCCATTCACCGACCGCGCGAGCTGGCTCGTCGGCCCGTCGTCCGCCGGTCTGTCCAGACAGACCACATGCGCCCCCTCCTCCGCGAGCCTTCGCGCCGTCGCCGCGCCGATGCCCCGCGCCGCGCCCGTGACGAGCGCGATCTTCTTCTCCAGCGGCCGGACGAACGAAGGTTTGTCCGAAGCCGAAACGACCCGCGCGTCGACCACGAACGGTTGCGCCGTGACGAACGCCGCGCGCGCCGAGAGCAAGAATCGAAGCACGGCCCCGAGGCGGCTCGAAGCGCCCTTCTCGACACGCACGAGGTTTGCCGTGGCCCCCGCGCGGCCAATCTCCTTGGCCACGCTCCGGACGAACCCCTCGAGCGCAGCTTGCGCCGCCGCCGCCGCGGGACTGTCGCCGCTCGGCCTCCCGAGCACGAGGACCCGGCCCGAGCGCGCGATGCGACTGATCAGAGGGTGAAACGTATCGTAGAGAGCACGCAGCCCCGCGACGTCCCGGAGCCCCGTCGCATCGAAAACGACCCCCGCCAATCGTTCGTGATCGGCCAGCGCCGAGAGCGGTCGCGCGGGCCTGCCGTAAGCCTCCCCCGGCTCGACGAACGCAGCGGCAATCGAATCGGGCCCCTTCAGATACGCATTCGCGCCTGCTGCGGCGAGCGCCTCGGCGATCACCGGCCCAAGCTCGCAGCCCTGGGTCCCGGCCACGACCATACAAGCATCCGCGAGCGGCCTCTCCCGCCACGGCCCCCGCGCGCGCCGCAGCGGCACGGGCAGCGGAATGGGCAGGCCAAGCGCGTTCACCACGGCCCGCGCCCGGGAATTCTTTCCGATCTGAAGCAATACGTCACTCATTGCCCGACCTCCGCTTCGAAATGACCTTCGAGGTAACTGCCGCCACCATTCGCGTCCCCGACCCAGATCGCGGAGCCCTCGCCCACGTACACCCCCACGCGGGCCGGCAACACGAGCGGGCGCGTGAATCGTACGTCGATCCACTGGAGCCGGCTCGGATCCCCGGCGAGCCGCGCCCGGTTCAGGGCCTCGATCGCCCGCGCGAGCGTCGAGAACCCGTGCAGGATACACGACCGAAAACCCGCCGCGCGCGCGTAGGGGGCGATCCAGTGGATCGGATTGAAATCCCCCGTGAGCTTGGCGAAATCCAGGCCCGCGCTCTCGGGAATGCGAGAAAACCCGATCTCCCGCGCGTCCATCGGCACCATCGGCCGGGCCTTCTTTTCTTTGCCTTCGCGTTTCTCGAGCGGGATGAACGTTCGCATCTCGGCCACGAGCGCCATCCCTTCGCTCTCCGTCCCGGTCTCGATACGCTGGGTCACGAGCGCCCGGTGGCCGTCGTCGTCCACTTTCTCGATACGCGCGCGCACGTGGAGCGGCTCGTTCGCCGGGAGCATCGCGTGTTGCTCGATCCGACACCCCGCGTTCACCACGCGCCCGAGCGGATACGGCAAGACCGCCAGCGCGCGGGCCGCGAGGGGAAAACCCCATTGCGGGAACAAATGCGCCGGCAGCCGCCCGCGATACCACGCCGGATCGCCGCCCACGTGCCGCACGTAATCCCGCACGAGATCCGCGGGCCGTGGCGGGATCGTCGCCTCCAGCCACCCCCCCCGCTCCGCGTCGATCCCGCTCGCCGGGCGACGCGTGAGTGACGCGAGCGCCGCCTGCCCCATTCCTCGCAAAACCGAGAGCTGCGAGAGTACGTGTTTCGCCTTTACGCCCATCGTTTACTCCGCTGCCTCCGGGGGTTTGGGGGCGGAGCTTCGCTTGCCGAAGCGAAGCCCCCAATCGTCAACCACGGCTTTGGGGGAAAGCATCGCCAGAATACGCCCGCCCGTCGTGGTGATTTCCTCGTGGAGAGCGCGCGCCCGGAGCTCGGCCCGATCGAGCCAGCGCTCGGCGAGCTCCCGCCTCCCCGGATGCGATTTCGCCTGCGCCACCAGGATCTCTGCGATGGCCTCGTCCGCGAGCAGGCGGGTCAGCCGCTCGGAATGAAGCATCGCCCGCGAAAAATCGCGCTTCGGATCCCAGCCCTTCGTCAAAGCATCCCGCCAGCCCGCCAGCGGCACGACCGCGAGGGTCCTCAATTTCCCCGCCGCCGTACGCGTCAAGAGATGCTGCTGCGCGGAGAGCGACAAACTCTGCACCCGCGCGAGACGCCGATCGAGCGCGTCCTTCGCTCGCAAAGCACCGAGGCGCGCGTCCGCGAGGCGCGAAAGGAACTCCCGCGGCCGCTTGATGGCCCCGAGCAGCGTGTCCTTCATGGCCATGAGCGACTGGATCTGGCTCGTCCCCTCGTAGATGGGCATCACGAGCGCGTCGCGCAAAAGCTTCTCCGCGCCATACTCCTTCGTGTACCCGACCCCGCCGTGGATCTGGATCGCGCGCCGGGCGATCTCCACGGCCTTCTCCGCGGCCAGGTATTTGAGCAGCGGCGTGAGCCTGCGCGACCGCGCGCGCCACCGCGGCAGCTCCCGCATCACGCGTTCTTTCTCGGCCGCGCCGAGCACCCCCGCGAATCGCTCGAAAAGCACGAGCTTCTGCGCCATCTCCTCGCTGTAGGCCGCGTCCACCGCGAGCGCCCGGAGCCCCTGGATATCGGTGCGCATCTCGTCGAGGTAATCCGCGATCATCTCGTGCTGCGCGATGGCTTTCCCCATCGATCGCCGCTCCTCGGCGTAGGCCCGCGCCATTCGATAGGCGTTCTCGGCGAGCCCGATGCTCTCGAAGCCCACGCCCACGCGCGCATTGTTCATGAGCACGAGCATGTACTTGAACCCCTCGCCGCGTTTGCCGACGAGCTCCGCCGGGGCGCCGTCGAACGAGAGGGCCGCCGTCACCGATCCGTGATGGCCGAGCTTCTCCTCCACCCGATCGAGCGTGACGTACCGCTTTCGTGTCCCGTCCGGCAGATCGTCGTACGCCTTCACGAGGAACATCGAGAGGCCGCCGAGCCCTGCGAACGGATCGTCCGCGTCCTTTCCCGCCTCGGTCCGCGCGATCACGAAATGGTATTTCCCGTGCCCGGACGTGATGAAGATCTTCTGCCCCGTCACGTACCAGCGCCCATCGGGGCCGATCTGTGCGCGGGCCCGCAGAGCTGCCATGTCGCTGCCCGCGTCGGGCTCCGTGATATCCATGCAGCCCCAGGCGTCGCCGCGGGCGATCTCCTCGATTGCGCCCGAGAAACGCGTGGACTCGATCCGCGCCCGCGCCGGGTCCACCGTCGTCGATCCCTCGTGGATCGAATAAGCGAGCATCGCCATCGCCATTCCGCCGTGGAACGAGTGATGGGTCATCACCGAGACGTCGGCCCGCGCGATCATCTCGCCCGAGAGGAAATACAGGAGCAGCGGCGCATTGAGCCCGCCGAGCTCGCGCGGGAGGCACAACCTGTGGAGCTCCGCCGCCTTGATCGCCTCGAAGACGTACGTCATCGCGGGGCCCGAGATGGCCTCGCCGCCTTCGAGGTGCGTATCCTCGCGATCGATCGCTGCGGCGCGCGTGGCGATCTGCTCGGCCGCCAGCGCCCCCGTGGATTCGGCCACCTCGCGATAAAAGGCGAGCGCCTCCGCGGGCGACTTGAATCCGTCCTCGGTCCGATAGCCGAGCTCGGTCACCTCCACGAGCGGGCCCCAGTCGACACCCTCCTCGAAATGAAATCGCAGGTCGTCGTTGTCGGTGAAGAAATTGGCCATGGATTCACCACTCTTCTGGAGGAGGGTGGGCGCTTACCAGCAGTGAAGCGATGCGTCAAGCGTCTCTGGAGCATGGAGCCGGCGCATGCCATCGAGCGTACGTCTCCCGCCCCATCGAACAGTCGCCCGCGACGACGTAGAAATGGGTGGCACGCCATGATCTATTCGTGCTACTTGGGATGAACGGGATCTTCGCTTTGCGCTCGCGCTCTCTTTTTCCATCGGCACTCGTCGTTCTGGCATTGCTCACCGCTTTGCCGGCGCACGCGCACGACGAGGTCACGCCGCCCGTACCGAAGAGCCAGCCCGCGCCTGCGTGGCCCGAGGGCCGCAGCGAGGAGCACGATGTCATCGTCCCGCTGGTGATCACGGTGGATCCCGACGGACGCGCGATGGGGATCGAGGTCGAGGCGAGCGTGTCCCCGGCCTTCGACGCCGAGGCGATCCGCGCGGCAGCAAAATGGTCCTTCGAGCCTGCGCGGCGCAACGGCACGGCCGTGAAGGCGCGTATCCGCATCATTGCGCGATTCGAGGGGTCGAAGGAGCCCGTTTCCGACAAACCCAAAACCGAGCCAGGTCTCGTCTCTCCGGCGCCGCACCCGCATCCGCATCCGCCGCCGCCGCCGCCGCCGCCGCCGCCGCCTCCGCCTCCGCGTCCGATCGCCGTCACCGTGCGTGGGGAAGGGCCGCCGCGCAGCGCCTCCGAGGTCGTGCAAAAACGCGACGTCCTCGCGGCTGCTCCGCACCGCACGGCGAGTGACCTTTTGCGGGTCGTGCCCGGCGTCTTCATCACGCAACACGGCGGCCAGGGAAAGGCGCATCAGATCTTCTTGCGGGGCTTCGACGCGGCGCACGGGCAGGACCTCGAGCTTCGCGTCGCGGGCGCGCCCGTCAACGAGGTCTCCAACGTCCACGGCCAGGGATATGCCGACCTGCATTTCGTGATGCCGGAGGTCGTGAAGAGCGTCCGCGCCAAAGCCGGGCCCTACGATCCGACGCAGGGTGATTTCGCGGTCGCAGGCACCATCGAAATGGATCTCGGTCTCGCCGAGCCGGGTTTTTCCAGCTCCCTCGGCCTCGGCACCTTCGGGGAGCGGCGCCTTTTCCTCGGCTATCACCCCGCGGACACGACCGAATCGACGTTCGGGGCCTTCGAGGCACAAAGCACCGATGGATTTGGCCCCGCCCGCGCCGCGCGCCGCGTCTCTTCCATTGGTCAGCACGTCTTTCCCCTCGGCGCGAATCTCTCGGCGCGTGTCATGGTCTCGGCCTACGCAGCGCGGTTTTCCTCGGCGGGCGTCCTCCGCCGGGGCGACGTCGAAAGTGGCCGCATCGATCGATTCGACACCTACGATCCGCGCCAGGGCGGCGATTCGAACCGCGTGCAGGTCGTCCTCTCGCTCGACCACGACGACGACAGCGGCAAGGCCCGCTTCTCGCTCACGCCATTTTTCATCGCCCGCGGCCTCCGGCTCCGGTCGAACTACACGGGTTTCCTCGGCGATACGATCGACGGCGACTCGCAGCAGCAGATCAACGAGGCCACGACGTTCGGTTTGTCGGCGCATTACCACCGCAAGACGAACCTCTTCTCCGCCGAGGACTCCATCGAGGCCGGCATCCAGGCGCGGAGCGATTCGATCGAGCAATCGCAGCGCCGCCTCTCGGTCGTCACCGATCGCGTCATGGAGACCCTCGTCGACGCCCGCATCCGCGCGGCCGACGTGGCCGGAACCATCGACGCCTCCCTCCGCCCGCTCCGCCGCGTCGTGATTCGCGGCGGCGTGCGCGTCGACGGTCTTTTTTATGGAGTCACGGACCTCGCGTCGGGCGAGGGCGCGGGGGCGGCGCGGGCCGCCATGGGCGCGCGCGTCGGTGGCAAAGCGACCGTCGATGTCACGTTGCTTTCGGGCCTCCACGCGGTCGCGAGTTATGGCGACGGCTTTCGTTCCCCGCAGGCTCGGAGCCTCGGCGACGGCGAACGCGCGCCCTTCACCACCGTACGATCCTTCGAGGCCGGCCTGCGATATGCCGAGGGCGAACAAATACGGACAAACCTCGCCGTCTTCCACACCCGCCTCTCCGACGACCTCGTCTTCGAGGAGACCACCGCCCGAAACGAGCGCGTCCCCGCCACGCAACGCACCGGCTTCACGCTCGATTTCACGCTCCGCCCGCGCCCGTGGATCGTCGAGAGTGGCAGCGTGACGTATACCCGCGCCTCGTTCTCCGAGCCCGGCCTCGAGCAAGACGTGGGCTCCCTCGTCCCTTATACACCCCAGCTCGTCGCCCGCACCGACGTCGCGCTCACGCCCCGCCTCGCCCGCCTCTTCGGCCGTGATCTCGTGGGCAAGATCGGCGTGGGCCTCTCCTACCTCGGCGTGCGCCCGCTACCTTTCGCCGAGTTTGGCAGGGACATCTTCCTCGCCGACGCGAGCCTGGGTTTC
>JANMGF010001250.1:0-3821 GCA_031374535.1 Polyangium sp. (in: bacteria) | reverse complement strand
CTGCAACAGCACGTTCAACTGCATCGAGTGCACGGCGGACGGCGATTGCGGCGGCACTGCGACTTGCACGAGCTTCGGGAAGTGCATCCCTGCGCATTGCACCGACATGGATCAGGACGCGGCCAATGGCGAGACGGATATCGACTGCGGCGGCCCCTGCGCCCCTTGCGGCACCGGCCTGAAATGCAACCTACGCACCGATTGTGAAGGGGAGGGGAACTGTACCGGAGCGCCAAAGGTCTGCCTGGCTCCCACGTGCAGCGATTCGTTGAAAACCGGCGACGAAACCGGCGTCGATTGCGGTGGCTCCTGCGCGAAGGACATGGCAAACCCCACGAAGTGCCCCCAAGGCCAAGGCTGCCTCTTCCCCGACGACTGCGCCTCCGGCCTCTCCTGCAAATCCGGCCTCTGCCAGCCCTGACCCCTTTTCCCCCATGCCTCGCCCCCCTCCGCCCGACGTCCCCTCCGATTGCCTGATCTGCGGCACCTGCTGCTTCTCCGACCTCCCCGAGTACGTCCGCGTCTTCGGCGTCGATCACGACCGCATGGATGACCGCGCCGCCTCGTTCACCCATTTCATCGGCAATCGTTGTTACCTGCGGCTCGAGGACGGCCACTGCGCCGCGCTCGTCCCCGACCCCGACACGCGCCGCTTCGTCTGCTCCATCTATCCCATGCGCCCCGACGCCTGCCGCTCGCTCGAACGTGGCACCTCCGCCTGCGTCGGCGAGCTCAGCCTGAAGCGCGATCGCCCCCCGCTCGCCCTCGCCGCCCTCGTCCGCAAGAACCGCCCTTCAGGGTGATTCCGAAGCGTCCGGCCCCGCATCGGGCGCCGCAGGCAAAGTCCGCCGCTCGATCCGCATCGTCACATCCAGCAAGACCGTTTGTCCGGAAACAACCCGGATCTCCCGCTTCTCGTCCGGCGCGTTCGGGTGCTTGAACGTCACGTAATGGCGGCCCGGCGCCACCGGGATCGGCCTCCCGATCGGCGTCACGTCCACGAAACGCCCGTCCACCAGCACCTCGGCCCAGGGCCGCGCCAATACCTTCACGTATCCCCGCGGAGACGTATCCACGTCGTCCGCCGGCTTCGCCGCCACGTCCTCGTCGCGCATGAACCCCTCCACCACCCCGGCGCCCAGCACGACCAGCCCGAACAGCAACACGAGCCTCTGCCCGAGCGGCCCGAGCGGCAACGGCGGCGGCCCCTTCTTGGGTACCCTCCGGCCCTTCTCCTCGCCGATCTCCTCGCCCAGACCCGACAGCGCGAGCGCCCGCGTCACGAGCTTCCGCGAAGGCTCCCGCGTCCCCTCGTCGAGCACCTCGGCCAGCGCCTCCGCCGCCGCGTCCCCGTCCTCGTACCGCTCCTCCGGCCTCTTCGCGAGGCAACGCATCACGAACCGCGCGAGCAAACGCGGCACCGTCACCCCATGCCGCTCCAGCGAAAGAGGCTCCTCGGTCCGCACCTTCCGCGCGAGATCCTCCCGCCCCTCCGCGCCCTCGTCCCACGGCCGCGCCCCCGAGAGCATCTCGTACAGCACGACCCCCAGCGAAAACACGTCCGAGCGTGGCGTCGCCGGCTCCCCCACGATCTGCTCGGGCGCCGCGTACTCTGGCCCGGACAAACGCTCACTCCCATCGAACGGCGACGGCGTTGCGGGCGCCGACGCATCGAGCGCCGCCCCGAAATCCACGAGCACGCTCCGCCCGTCCGGCGCGAGCACGATCCCCTCGGGCCGCACGTCCCGATGCGTGATTCCACGCGCATGGGCATGCCCGAGTCCTGAGGCGACCCCCAGCGCGATCGCCGTCGCCACCCCATGCGGCAACTTCCCCGCCCGCGCGAGCACGGCCGAGAGCCGCGGACCTGGCACGTCCTCGATCGCCACCCACGTCGCGCCCGACCCTGGCGACACATCGAGGCACCGCACGACCGACGCGTGCCCCATCTTCGCGAGGATCCGCGCCTCCCGCCCGAGCGCCGACCCGAGCGGCGACCCTTCCGCGAGCGTCCCCTTCAACGCCTTGACGATCGCCACGCGCCCGAGGCGCTCGTGTTCGCCCCGGTAGAGCGTGGCGATCGCCCCTTCGGACAGCTTCTCCCGGACCCGGTACGGCCCTACCTGCGTCGGCAAAACTTCGCCCCTACCCGGACAGCGATCGCCCCGTCATCCCGCTCGGCGCCTCGATCCCGAGCACCTCGAGCACCGTCTTCGCCACGTCCGCGAGGCTCCCCTCGCCCGAGAGTTTTCCCCCGCGCGGGTTCGTCCACAAAAACGGCACCGGGTTCGTCGTGTGACCGCCTCGCGGTTTGCCCTCGGCGTCGAGCATCTCCTCGCACGCCCCGTGTGTCCCCACCACGAAGAGCGCCGCGCCCTTCTCCTCCGCCGCCGCCGCGATCTGCGCGACGGCCGCGTCCACGGCCTCCACCGCCGCGATCGCCGCCCCGAGATCGCCCCGGTGCGCCGCTTGATCCGCCGCCGCGAGGCTCACGATCACCACGTCGTGGCTCCCTTCGCGGATCGCTCGTTCGGCTGTCTCCGCCACGCTTTCGGCCGCGACGACGCGAATCTCCTCGCCGTCCCTCCGCACCCGCAGACCTCCATCGAAGAACTGCGCCACGTGCCTCGCCCGATCCGGCTCCGCGATCCGCAGCTGCGTGAGCCCCGCCCTCGCGATCGCCTCTCCGAGCGAACCTTCCGCGGGTTCGTCCGGGAACGCGGACAGCACCTCGAGCGCCGGATCGAGCCCCACGAGCGACAGCAAACCGAACTCGTCGAACGCGTACACGGGCTTCTTCCGATCGGTCAGGAAGGCCTCGACTTCAGCCGGTATGCCGCGACGAACCATCATCGCCGCGAGCTGTTCCACGCGGTCCGAGCGGTGCGTCAGGAAGAGCCCCGCCTCCTCGCCGAACCACGACCAGCCCGCGGACTGCCCCGACGCGAAGTCCGCCATGAACGAGCCGACCATCCCCTCGTATTCGCCGATCCGCACGGGCTCCACGGTCCCGTCCGTCTGCTTGGCCAGGTAGGCCATCTGGAGTGCCTCGTACGGCGTCTCCTTCGTCTTCGCGTCGCCCCGCACGATCGCCTCGTACGCCTTCTGCACGCGGTCCCAGCGCCCGCTCCGGTCCATCGCGTACGACTGCCCCGCGATCGTCCCGATCACTCCTTTTCCTTCGAGCTCGAAGGCCAAGGGCTCGAGCAGCTTCCACGCGCTCCGCGGCGCTGCGCTTCGCTCCTCCAGGAACGCGTGCACCACGACCTTCACGTCGTGCGCCTCGCACACCCGCACCATCAAGCGCAGATGCTCCAGCGTCCCGTGCGCGCCCTCCGCCGAGATCGGCGTGAAGAGGTGCAGCCGGCAGCTCCGATCGTGAGCGATCCACATCGCCCGCTCGATGATCTTGTTCACCCAGAGCTTCTTCGCCGCGATCGCCTCGTCGATCCTACGCACCCCGGGACGCGGCGTTCTCCCGGTCCCGATCGCCTCGTACCCGAGCGCGCCCGACCCGCGTTTGCCCTCGCCGAGCCCCACGGCCTCGCCGCTCGCCTGGAGGTGCGTCTTTCCAAACTGCGAAGCGAGCCGCGTGATCGCCTCGGTCTTCGCGAGCCGCACCGCGTTTCCTTCCCGCGCCTCTCGCTCCCCGAACCCGTCGAGCAAGCAAAGCACCACGGGTTTTGCCTTGGGCACCACCACCATGGACTTACTCTACTCGCTCTTCGTGCTCGCCTGCCGGGTCGAGCGCCTCGATCGCACCGCGTCCCGCGCCAGCTCGTCCGCACGTTCGTTCAGCGCCACGCCCGAGTGCCCGGGGA
>JANMGF010001149.1:0-3932 GCA_031374535.1 Polyangium sp. (in: bacteria) | reverse complement strand
CGGGCGGGCGGGGGGGGGGGGGGGGGGGGGGGGGGGGGTCGTTGGGAGCGCGGGCTCGGCCATCGACGCCGAGTCTAAACTTTTTCGTGAGGATTGTGTCGCGCGGCGTCACGAGTGGCTTGACTCGCCGGGCGAGTTGTTGCGACCATCACGCGCAGATCTCCGAAGTTCGTCTGCTCGGCCCGAGGGGGTGCGTCGATGTCATCCATGACCAGACCGTGTAACATGTGTGGTGGGTCCAACTTGCCCACGGACTACATTTGCAGGCATTGTCAATGGCAGTTTCGACAGCCCTTGCCGGGCGAGGTCCCCCCGCCCCAGGAGAACTTGCCGCCTCCAGATGGGTTTGGCCCGCTATTGGCCCCTCCACCTGGTTCGTTCGGGTTTGGCCCTCCGCCTCCTCCGTGGGATCCATCGAGTGGACCGCCGCCGGCCCCGGGGTACGGCATGCCACCACTTCCCACGAACGCACCCAATTCGCAGGGTTTTGGTCCGCCGCCGATACCGCCCGGATTCAGTCCGCCGCCCGTCGGGTCCCCGTGGCCGCGGCCGCCGGATTTCGTCCCGCCCGCGTTCGTCCCTACGCCGAATGCGGTGGAGGACGACGAGGGGGAAAATTCGTAATCGGTCCGCGCGCGTTCGAACGCGGTATCAAGCCCGCCTGGCGACGGAGGACAGGATCCGCTCGAGCTCGGTGGGATCGATCGGCTTCGTCATGTGCAGATCGAACCCGGCTTCCCGCGCCCGGCGGCGATCTTCGGCGTGGCCATACCCCGTCTGGGCAATGAGAAAGGCCCCCGCCGTGGCCGGATCCGATCGCAGCGCCCGCGCGAGTGCATACCCGTCCATCCCCGGCAAACCGAGGTCGCAGAGCACCACGTCCGGCGCGAGCGAGCGTCCCACCGCGAGCCCCGAAGGCCCCGTGTACGCGACCTCGGTGCGATATCCGAGCAAGACCAGCAATTGCTTCAAGATGTCCGCCGTATCCTGGTTGTCCTCGACCACGAGCACCCGCAACGCCCCCTCCCGCGGAGGCAAGGCACGAAGAACGGGCTCGGTTTGGCGAATGAAACGGGCCGGCGCCGTCGAGAGCGGTAGCCGCACGAGGAACGTCGAACCCTTGCCCGGTCCCTCGCTGCGCGCCTCGACGGATCCGTCGTGCAGCGTGATCAGGCTCCGTACCAGTGAGAGACCGAGGCCGAGGCCGCCGCGCCGGCGATCGAGGCTGCTATCGGCCTGGCTGAACGTCTCGAAGACGTGCGGGATCATGAAGCCCTCCATGCCGATCCCCGTATCGTTGACGACGAAAAGCGCGGTCTTCGTCGCGGGATCCGTCTCCACACGGACCGTGACCTGTCCATCCAGATCCGTGAATTTGAGCGCGTTGTGCAGGAGGTTGCCGATGACCTGCGCCAGGCGCGTGTGATCGCCGAGGACCCACACCGGCTCGTCCGGCAAGGAGAGACCCAGGACGAGGCCGGCGCCGCGGAAGGCCGGGCCGTAATCGTCGGCGACCTGGCGGACGATCTTCGCGAGGTCGCAGCGCTCTTTACGAAGCTCGACCTTGCCGTGGGCGACGCGCGACACGTCGAGGAGATCGTCGATCATGCGTGCCATGTGCGCCACCTGGCGCTGGATCATCTCGCGCGTACGAAGGACGTCCGGGTCGCTGCCCCCGGTGATGTCGAGGACCTGGACGGCCGTACGAATGGGGGCCAGCGGATTGCGCAATTCGTGGGCGAGCATCACGAGGAACTCGTCCTTGCGGCGATCGGCCTCCTTGAGGGCCTGCTCGACCTCGCGTTGCTCCGTGACGTCCGTGTGTGTCCCGAACCAGCGCGCCACCACGCCCCGCTCGTCGCGGATCGGAATGGCACGCGAAAGGAACCAGCGGTAGCTGCCGTCCTTGCGGCGCAGCGGGAACGTGGCCTCCCAGGCCTCGCCGGAGGCAATGAATTCCCGGACGGTCTCGAGCACCCGATCCACGTGCTCGGGGTGGTGCGCCTTCTGAAAGCCCCACCCCTGCGTCTCTTCCAGGGTCATGCCGGTGTAATCGAACCAGCGCTTGTTGTACCAGACGACCGAGCCCGTCCCGTCCGCCATCCAGGCGAGCTGCGCGATGTTGTCCGCGAGCGTCCGGAAGCGCTCTTCGCTCTCACGGAGCGCCTGCTCGGCGCGCTTGCGGCAGGTCACCTCCTGCACCACCACGTTGATGCCGAAGAGCTCGGACGCCTCGTTTCTTACGGGGTGAATGCTGACCAGCCAGTGCCGATCCCCGCCGATCGTGGCGTGGCGCAGCTCGCGATCCATGACGGCTCGACCGGTCTCCAGCACACGTTTGCATTCATCCACGAGCGGGGTGGCCTCGGGGATGAAATCGCCGAGCTTGCGACCGATGTGCTCGGCGGGCGTCCGACCGGTGATCTGCGCGAGCTTCTCGTTGACGCTCACATAACGCAGATCGCGATCGAGAAAGCAGAGGCCCACTGGGGCGGTGGCATAGACGTTTTGCAGGAGCGTCAGGTGGCGCTGCGCGGTTTGCTCGCTCGCCCGTAGATCACGGAGGAGCCGATTGCGTTCGAGGACGGCCGCCACCTGGTCGCTGAGCGTCTGCAGGAGCTCGAGTTCGTCCGGCGTGAGGCAGGGGCGCCGGCAGGTGGCGAAGGCCAGGGTCCCGAGCAGGCGCCCGTGCGCTATCAACGGATAACCGGCATAAGCCTGCACGCCCGCGGCCTTGAGCTCCGCCCCGATGGCGAGGTTCGTTCGCTGGAGGTCCTCGACGAGGAGCGGCGCTCGCGTCGCGGCCACCGTCCCGCACATGAGCTTTCCAAACTCGATCTGTCGGTATCGCTTCTGATCGTCGGAGGAGAGCCCTGTGGACGACTCGAGGACGAGCGTGTTCGGCGCGTCCCCGAGCATGTAATTGAAGTATAGCTCGACGCCGAGATCACGGGCGAGCTCCTCGAAGAGGGGCCCGAGCAGCTCCACGGGCTCGTCACTGAGGACCAATCGACTCGCGGCTTTCGCGAAGATGCGCAGATGCGTGTACTCGGAGCGCACGCATCCGGGCGTTTCGGCTGAAAGCGTCGATTTGGGAATGGGTGGCGACACTGGCGAAAGGGTCACGCGGCGCCGAGGGCTCCTCTTGGAACGTTCGCGTTCCGCTGGGCGTCGAGTGTAACGCGGGCCCGGCATCGGGGCCATGTCATCGCTTGCTCAGCCCGATGCGCACCTGTAGTTCCCGCCGCACCTTCTGTAGATCCTCCTGCGGCAGCTTTCTCGCAAGCTCCGCAATTCGCGCGAGCTCGTCTTCTTCGGCGAACGTGAGCACGTAGAGAGGCGGAAGGTCGAGCCCCCGGGCCAGGCGCTCGATCGTCTCGACGTTGATCGCCGCGAGCCCGTGCTCGATGCTAGAGAGGTGCCCTTTGGAGATGCCGCCGGCCGTGGCCAGCGCGCCCAGGCTCATGTTGCGGTCGACGCGCAGCTCGCGGATACGGGCGCCGACCTTGGTCGTGAACGGGGAACCTACTTTTCGTCGCGGCATGGTTTGTCCTCGGGTGAGGACGCATCATGACAGGAAACGGGTGGCGGGACAAACGGAACTTCACGCGCGCGGAAGAGATGGTTTGCCCCGGGGCGCCTGGTTTGTCGGGGGCCTGTTCGGGCGGGGCGCGTCGCCCTCAGAGGTCCTTGCAGCAGCGGAAACCGAGGTGGTAGTTGTAATGGCTCGTCTCGCTCGCGAGGCGCGTCTCGTGCCAGCTCGGCGCGCGCCAGCGGCAATCGTCCTCGTGGGCCTCGATCGTCGCGAAGACGAACCAGCTGCCCTTCATCTCGGTGAAGCCGAGATCCCCGTGCGACGCGAGCTCTCCCGGCAACGTGGGCAGGTTCATGTGTTCGGCGGCGTTGCCGTGCAGGTCGAGGACGCCGAGGGG
>JANMGF010001090.1:0-1757 GCA_031374535.1 Polyangium sp. (in: bacteria) | reverse complement strand
CCGTCCTGCGCCTCCGCCCTGAGCGCGTCGTTGCCCGCGGCCTCGTTGAAGCCCGAATCGTACCAGTAATCGTGCAGGTAGTTGTTCACGAAGAAGAGCTGCGTGATCGCCGCCTTCACCTGGTCCTGCGACACGTTCGGGTTCTGGGCCGTGTCGTAGACTCGATCGAAGGCGCCCGGCGCCGTCACGTTTGCGCGGTAATCGCCTGCGCTCAGGCCGTCTGGCGTCGTGTGGTCGACGTACGCGTCGACGTTGTTGCCCGTGGACTCCGTCGCCCCCACGGGGAGCCACGGATCGAACGTGCCCTGCGGGTTCGTGTTGAACCCGTCCATCGTGACCAGGACCGGCGCCGTGAACGCCGGCGCCGAGCCGTCCGCCACGCCCGTCGGGTGCGGGGCGTAATCAACCATCGGCCCCTCCATCGGCGTGTACTTCGGCGCGCCGTCCGACCAGACGCGGTACGTGTGCGCCGCGTCGTGCGTGCGATCCGCGCGCATGAGGAGCCGCCCGTCGTCGGCCGCGATCACGTACACGTAGAGCTCGGAGCTCTTCGTATCCCGGTCGACGCCCCAGATCTCGACGTAATACGCCGACACCAGGCGATCGGGCATCGGGAAGTAGACCTTCTTGATGCGGGCCGGCCGGTCGAGGCCGATGTTCTCCGCGATCGTCTCGGCCGTGTCGACGAGCTTGTAGAAGCCATAACCGTGCTGCGGCTGCTTCATGTCCTGGAAGGCGCTCGCCGGCACCTTCGTCGCGAAGAAATCGTTGAACGCGCGGGCTACCGCCGTGGTAGGCGTCAGGTTGAAGTTCTTGCCGCGCTTCATGCCCGAAGCTGCTGACGGGTGCAGGTTGCCGGCGATGGCCACGAGCTCGCGGCCCTTCGTCATCAGCACCTTGACGTCGTTCTGGAAGACCTCGATCCCGTCGACGTTCTGGCGGAAGACCACGATGATCCCACCGCCCGTCATGTCGTTCACCACGACGGGCGTCGCCGCGTCGATCGCATTCTTGCCGACGCCGTAGAGGGACGCGTAGTGCTCGAGGTAGAGCCGCGCCGAGACGGCCGGCGTGGCCGTCGTCGATCCGGGCGCCTTCCAGCCGCCTTTCGGGGCCCAGAAGAACGTCGGCACGCCGCGCTTGTCGTCCACGCCCGTCACGCCGCCGATCGCGCCGTGGAGCTGGCTCTGCGCGAGCGGATTCACGGCGACCGGCTGGGCGTCGTCGTACGCATGGTAGTTCGGCAGCTCCATGTCACCGGCGCGTGCCGCGGAGCCCGCGAGGAGCGTGATGAGAGCCGTGGCATATCGAGCAGAGCGCTTCATGAATCCTCCACGCCGTGAATCTTCGCTACATCGGCCCGCGACACACGCCGCGAGCGTTGTACGTTTCTCGTGATATCGAACAAAGGTTTGGCGCCCGGCGCGGCGCGTACCTCCTCCTATACTCGGTTCCGGAGCGGAAGGGAAGCCGTTCCGCGTCCGCCGCGAGGCATAGTCCACGCGCGGGGGCCCCGCGATCGCGTGCTCTGGATCCCCTGCGCGATCAGCGCCCGGCGACGAGCACCCGAGGACCGCCGACACCACCACCACGGCGAGCCCCACGACCCACTGGATCCGCGCCCCCCGTACCGCGCCCCCTACGACGTCTCCGCCCCGCTCACGCCGAACGGTTCTTGCGGATGCATTCTTCCATCGCCGCCTCGAAGCCCGCGCGTGTATGGTGCACACGCACGCCCGGCAGCACCACGCTCCCGG
>JANMGF010001073.1:0-2262 GCA_031374535.1 Polyangium sp. (in: bacteria) | reverse complement strand
GTGGTGGCGGCCGATGAGCCGGTATTTTCGGGATACGCGCACGACCTTGTGCACGCCGGGCAGGCTTTCGAAGGGCTCCGTCGGTACGGCGCGCGTCGAGCCGATGAGGTGCACCTCGGTGATCGAGGTCGACTCGCCCTTGAACACGAATTTCTGGACCGAGACTCCCGGGTAACGCGCCGCGAGACGGACGACCGCCTCGGCGCGGGACTCCGGAGCGTCGGGCTCGAGCGTGACAATCATAAGGTTTCCCCCTGCAATGCCTTCGTTGGATGCCGCGACGGCCCCCGCCGGACCGGAAAAAGTTCAGTCCGCTTCCCCGCCGGGGTCCTCCTGCTGCAAGCGCCTGGAAAATCGGAGGATGGCGTCGAAGATCTCGAGCACCGAGGCCGCGTCGAGCCCGTGCGCCGAGGCCCAGCGCCGGCGCGCCTCGATGAGCTCCGTCTCCCGCGCAGGATCGCGTACGGGACGGCCGAGCCGCGCTTTTTCCAGCGCCGCGCGCCGCGCGAGTTGCGCCCTGCGCCCGAGGAGCTCCACGATTTCACGATCGATCTCGTCGATGAGGTCCCGGGTCTCGCGGAGGGCCTCGGGGGCGGCCTTGGACGGTAGGAGCACGAGCGACGAGGACGGCGGCGGGGCCATGCCGTCCGACCCGGAGAGGTTCAGATCCGCGGAGATCAAGGCGTCGAGGAGTTTTTTGCGCGCCTCGGCGGCATAGGGGTTCTCGCGGTGCAGGGCCGCATAAAGGTGCCCTGCGTCGGAGCGCGCCGCCTCGACGGTCCGCGCGAGCGCCTGGAACGAGGGAGGCGCATACGGCGCGTCGATGGGCGCGCCCGCGTCGAGCATGCCCTTGGCCACGAAAAAGGCGAGCGCGTGTGTCCAGGCCATTTTACGGTCGTGGGCGCACGCGTCCTCGAGCACCACCGTGCAGCCGATACGTTCGTAGAGAGCCACGACGCGGGCCACGGCCTCCGGGTGCATCGCATTGGGACATACCACCGCGACGAGGGGCCGCTCCCCACGCGAGAGGCTGACCGGGCCAAACAAGGGATGCGTCGCGACCCAGGGAATCGATCCGCCGAAGATCTCGGCCATGGCGGCGGCCGGGCCGAGCTTGACGCTGCCGACGTCCATGACGATCTGCGAGGGCGAAAGAAGCGGGCGAATGGCCGCGAACGTGCCACGCATGGCCGTCACCGGGACGGCGACGACCACGATTTCGCTGCCCGAGACGAGCTCCGGGAGCGAGCCCGCGCGCATTTCGTCCGGCACGGGCGACCTCGCATCGAAGGCGCGCACGTCGATGTCCGCCTCGCGAAGGAGCGAAGCGAGCGCCGCGCCGAAGCGGCCGTATCCGAGCAGTGCGACATTCGTCATGGCGCGTGTATGGGGCCAGGACCCACAGGGAGCATAGCGGATGAACGGCCGGAAGCGCACAGGAAGATAAAGAGAAAATTGTCTCCGTCGTGGACGAAGCCCGCCGAGCCCCGTGACATTCGCCACGGCCGGCGCCAAGTGTCGAGGGCGTTTGACGGGTACGCGAGATCAAAGATCAAGAGGAGGCATCCATGATGGGTTCCCGGTTTTTACGCCGCCATTTGCTGTCGGCGACGATCGTCGGTCTTTTCTTGGCGGGGAGCAGCGCGGCCCTCGCGCAGACCTTGAGCCCGGGGCAAACCCTGGAGCGTGGCCAGGGGATTTACTCGGAAAACCGCAGGTACTACTTCGTGATGCAGGACGACGGGAACCTCGTGCTGTACATGGCGGGCGGGCACGCGCTCTGGGCCACGGGCACGGACGGGGTCTCGGTCCGGCACGCGGTCATGCAGGGCGATGGAAACCTCGTGCTCTACGATTACGCGAACAAGCCGCGGTGGGCCTCGGGGACCGACGGGCAGCCCGGGTCGTACCTCGTCGTGCAAAATGACGGGAACGTCGTCCTTTACCGCCCCATCGTGCCGATCTGGGCGACGAACACCGTGCAGTAAGACGGGAGGGCGGCCCTCGCCGCGATACGGTGATGTTCAGCCTGGCCCAAGACGAGGGGGGGGCCCGCGGCGAAAGCGAGGCTCCTTGAAAGGATGGGCGCGTAGCCCGGGCCGACTCATTTCGCGCAGTTTCGGAGAGCCTTCCCGCGCCGAAGCTTCGCGCCCCGGCCCTCCCCCCGGCCTGAGCATGGGTCTCATCGTGCAGGCGCCTCGCTGGGGCTTTGCCCCAGGCCCCACCCGGGGTTGTCCACCCCGGGACCCGGACCAGCCAGGG
>JANMGF010001070.1:0-2162 GCA_031374535.1 Polyangium sp. (in: bacteria) | reverse complement strand
CCACCCGTCGTGCACCCCGCACACCCCCCGCCGGGCGGAGGAGGAGGCGGAGACGCGGGTCGGTTGTCGGGAGCGGAAGCGGGAGCGGAAGCGGAGGCGGAGGCGGAGGCGGAGGCGGAAGCGGAAGCGGAAGCGGAGGCGGAAGCGGAAGCGGCCGACGGAGGCGGCGCCGGCGATGCAACCTCCGTCGGCGCGGGCAGCGGTGTCGGCGCGGGCAGCGGCCCTGCTTTCCCCAGCGGGTCCCCGCCCTCCATTCCTTTCGCCTTCGTCATCGGCCCGAGCAACCACGTCAGCGTCTTCGGATCCCGCTGCGCGAACGCCGTCTTTTTCGCGGGCATCACGGGCGTGAAATCAATCCCCGGCGGCGGCTCGCCCCAGTTGCCGCGTTGCGGGTTCTTGCATTTGATCGGACCGCCCCACGGGTGCCGGATCGCGTACCGCCCTTGAAACGCATTCTGACCTCGACCACGCCCCTGCACCCCCGGCTCTTGCCCCTCGCTCCCGCCCTGGATCGGCTCGGCCACGCGGAACACGAGGTCCTCGCCGCTCGTCTCCTTGCGATACCGCGCGTGCAATCGCGTCAGCACCAGCTGATTCGGGCTCTTCAAGCTCGTCACGTCCCCGCCGAGCAGCTGCAGATCCTGCGGGTCGAGCGGCGGACCAGGGCAGGGATCACATTGGCTCGAGGTCCACGCGTACTCCGTGACCACCGCGCCCGGATGTTTTGAGGTCGTACGATCGAAGAGCGACGCGTAAAACGCGCCGAACTCCTTCTTCGCCCCGGGGTTCACGTCGAGGTTCGTCGGGATGGCGACGTTGTCGTAGTTGGCGACCTCGTACCGCGCGTTTTTCCCGAGCACGTGCACGATGAGGTCCTGCGTGCCCGACGAGTTCACGAGCCCGAGCCGCACGGGCAGGGAAAACGTTTCGGTGTCGTAATGAAAACGCAGCGGCGAGAGCATCGCTTGCCCGCGTTCGAACCGCACCTTCTTCGGGTCGACCTTGGCCACGAAGAACTTCATCCCGGCCTGCACGTACGGCCGCAAATAAGGCTCGGCGCCCTCGGGGATCCGATACCCCTCGTTGCGGAGCCACGTATCGAGCGCGAGCGAGTCCTCCGCGCCGAGGATCACGATCTCGTACTCGCCGACGGCGAACTGCGCGAGCACCACGACCTTCGGCTTCTCGGGTCGAGGCCCCGGCGCCTCGTCCATCGCCACCGACGAAGGCTTCTGCACCGCGCCGCGCCCGAAGCTCTGACCGCTCCAGGACTCCTCGGGGCAAGGGTCTTCCTCCCAGTATTCGACGAGGCGCGGCGCGGCGAGCTCGTCGATGCGATCGAAGACCGCGTTCGGCAGGGTCTTCACGTCGTCCTTCTGCAGAACGACGGGCACCGGGACCACCATGGCGAACTTGTCCGGCGGGCCCTGGTAGTTGTTCTGCATCGAGAGCACGGTCCGCGTGCCGTCGCGCAGGAGCACCGTCATCGTCGCGTTGTTGAAGACCTTCGCCCCGCCGCCGCTGACGTAAAACCCGCAAAACGCGCGGGCCGGGGCCGGGCTCAGGGTGGTGACGGCGAAGGCGGAGGCGAGGGCAAGGACAAACGCGAGGGGCCGGCTGCGCATCCCGCGAGGATACACGAGCCGGCCCCGCGGGGGGTGGAAGCGGGATTTCAGCCGCGTGACGCGAGGTACGCCGCGACGCTCGGCAGCGCGCGGAACCGGTCGTGGAGCGCCTGGAGCCTGGGGAAGTCCGCGAGACACCCGGGCTTCGCGGCGACGTTGTTGTCCATCGCGTCGAAAGCGAGCGCGTCCGCATACGTCGGCGAATCGCCGCCCGAAAACCAGGTGCCGCTCCCGAGCAGCCCTGCGGCGAGCGCCGGCTCGAACGAACGCGATCAGGGGCCACCCCCCCTCGATTTCCCCCGTGCGTGGCCCCGCGAACTCCTCTACCGTTCGGCGCCCGGAGGACGCGTATGAGTGACGAGGAGACGAACGATCTCGAGGAAAAAGACCTCGAGGGCGAGGAAGAGACCGAAGAAGAGGCCGCCGAAGAGAGCGCACACGAGGTCTCTTTCGACGAGGAGACGGAAGGGGTGCTCATCGCGGGCAAGCGCTTCACGTCGGGCGGGATGACACGCAGGCAGCTCGGTGAGCTCGCAG
>JANMGF010001061.1:0-1706 GCA_031374535.1 Polyangium sp. (in: bacteria) | reverse complement strand
GCAGGAGGAGATCGAGGCCGCCACGGACCAGGTCATCTGGTGCACGGACGCAGGCAAAGAGATCACGGCGCGTCGATCCGCGGATCGCCACTTCCGCGGCAACATCGTGCAGGCGATGAAGGCCTACGCCGAGGGCGCGATCGGCGGCGAGCTGTACAAGCTCTCCCAGGTGAACCGCATCATCGCCATCGGATCCGATCGCATGATGAACGCGGTGCGCGAGGCGAGGCACGGCGTGCTCGCGCCGCACCTGAACCCGAAACACGTGGGCATCGTCAGCATCAACTCGCCGATGCAGTGCATGATGAAAGAGGTCTGCGCGCAGTGCCTCCAGCGCTGGGTGGATCCGGAGACGGGCAAGGAGCAGTTCGTCTTCACCTGCTACAACCAGGACCAACCCATCGATCGCGTCGACTTCAAGAACCTCGCGGCGCGCCTCCGCGCGAACAGCGCGCAGGAGAAACTCACGAACCTGTGGCTGGATCGGTTGCTCGCGAAGCAGCCCGAGCTGCGGCGGGTCTAGGCGGAGCGTCGTGCACCCGCTCGCCGAGAAGGTGCTCGCCCGGGACATGCGTGGCACGGCCCGGGCGTGCCGCCTGGCCGACGATCGGTCCGGGGATTATCTTTCGGTTCTGAAGGATCTCTTCCCGCACACGGGCCGCGCGTGGACGATCGGCGTGACGGGGAATCCCGGCGCAGGGAAGAGCACGCTGACCGATCGGCTGATCTCGATCTTTCGCAAGCAGGGCAAACGCGTCGCGGTCGTGGCGATCGATCCGACGAGCCCGTTTTCCGGCGGCGCGATCCTCGGCGATCGCATCCGGATGCAGGCGCATTTCAGCGACCCCGAGGTCTTCATCCGATCGCTGGCGACGCGCGGCGCGCTAGGTGGCCTCTCGCGTTCGGCGGCGGACATCATCCGCGTGCTCGACGCGTGGGGCGCGGACGTGATCCTCGTGGAGACGGTGGGCGTCGGGCAAGACGAGCTCGAGATCACGCGCACCGCGGACACGACGCTCGTGGTGATGGCGCCAGGGCTCGGCGACGACGTGCAAGCCATCAAGGCGGGCCTGCTCGAATGCGCGGACGTGTTCGCGGTGAACAAGGCCGATCGCGAGGGCGCGGACTCCGCGGTGCGAGACCTCGAGCTGATGATCGCGCTCGGCGGCGAGGTCCTGCGGGCGGGCGTGCACAGCCGAGGACACGCGGCGGGCACGCTCGACATCCAGAAGCAGGTGGTGCGGCACGACGCGGCCAAGTGGGTGCCGCCCGTGGCGCGTACGGTGTCCACGCGGGACGAGGGCGTGGCCGCGCTGGTCGGGCATCTCGAGGCGCACCACGCGTGGCTCACGGGGACGGAGGCGGGCGCGGCGCGTCGGCTGGAGCGGCTCCGTGAGGCGATGCGTACGCAGCTCCGCGAGGCGCTTCTCGACGCCGCGCTCGTCGAGCTCGGCGGGGCGCTGGAAGAGGCGGCGCAGGCCGTGGCGCACCGGGAGACCGATCCCTACACGGCGGCCGAGCGGCTCGTGGTCGCGTTCCGGGGTCGTTAACCCTTCGCCCTCTTCGCGCTCCCCTTCCCTTTCGCGGCTGCCTTTTTCACGACGATTGTCTTCGCCGTGGCCTTCTTCTTCTTCGGCGCGACCTCCACGACCACGGCCGGCCGCTTCCTCGGCGGCTTGCGCCCCACGTTCTCCGCTGCGAACGCG
>JANMGF010001002.1:0-8578 GCA_031374535.1 Polyangium sp. (in: bacteria) | reverse complement strand
GCGCAGTTCTGGATACACGTGCTGTCCGAGGGCATGCAGGTCGAAAGGCACTGCGTGAGCCCCGCGCACGCCATGTTCGTCTGGCACGCCATGATCTCGGCCTGGCAATTCGCCTGCGCGCACTGCTGACACGCCTGACACGTCCCGGATCCGTCACACGACGAACCGCCGCCGGAGCCGGCCATGCCGCCGCCCGCTCCGCCCGAGCCGCCCATGCCACCCGTGCCGCCCGTACCGGAGGAGGCGTTGGACGTGGTCTTTCCGCCGCCGTTTCCGCCGTTCCACTCCTCGCCGCCCTCGCCGCCACCACCACTCGTGCCGCTCTTGCTGCTGCTGCAAGCCACGAGCGCCCCGAGCGACACGACCACCGCTGCCAACGTCCAGTTCATCGCAAACCTCCAAGCCCGTGCCGATCCCGACCTCGCAAGAGGACGAGCGGACGAGGACAAACGCCGTCCGTACACGCGTCGCACTTCCACCGCAACGCGCTTCGATCGGGCGGATCGCCGGGCCGCCTAGAGCGGAATGTTGCCGTGTTTCTTCGGCGGGTTCTTGTCCCGCTTGTCCCGAAGAAGCTCGAGCGCACGATCGAGGCGAATGCGGAGCATCCTCGGGTGGATCACCTCGTCGATGAAGCCGAGCTCCGCGGCCTTGTAGGGGTTCGCGAACTTCGCCTTGTACTCCTCGACGAAACGCGCGCGCGCCGCTGCCGGATCCGCCGCGGCCTGGATCTCCTTGCGGTAGACGATGTTCACCGCGCCGTCGGGCCCCATGACCGCGATCTCCGCGGTGGGAAACGCGAGGTTGTAGTCCGCGCGGATGTGCTTCGACGCCATCACGTCGTACGCGCCACCGTACGCCTTGCGCGTGATCACCGTGATCTTCGGGACCGTCGCCTCGGCGAACGCGTAGAGCAGCTTCGCCCCGTGCGTGATGATCCCGCCGTACTCCTGATCGGTCCCCGGCAGGAAGCCGGGCACGTCGACGAATGTGACGAGCGGGATGTTGAAGCAGTCGCAGAACCGCACGAAACGCGCGCCCTTGATGCTCGCGCGGATGTCAAGGCAACCGGCGAGCACGTTCGGCTGGTTCGCCACGACGCCCACCGTCCGCCCACCGACACGCGCGAAGCCACACACGATGTTCTGCGCGTACCGCTCGTGCACCTCGTAGAGGTAACCGTCGTCGACGACCGCACGCACGACGCTCTTGATGTCGTACGGCTTCGAAGATTCGCGCGGGACCAGCGAGTCGAGCTCCGGCACCTCGCGATCGGTGGGATCGGTGCACGGCTTGCGCGGCGGATCCTCGGTGTTGTTCGACGGCAAGAACGAGAGAAGCTCCCGCACTCGCGCGAGCGCCGCGCGATCGTCGGGCGCCGTCAGGTGACAGACGCCGCTCTTCGCCGCGTGCGCCGACGCGCCGCCGAGGTCCTCCTTCGTCACGTCCTCGTTCGTCACCGTCTTGATGACCTCGGGGCCCGTGATGAACATGTACGAGCTACCCTCGACCATCAGAATGAAGTCCGTGATCGCAGGGGAGTAGACCGCGCCGCCGGCGCAGGGCCCCATGATGGCGCTGATCTGCGGGACGACGCCGCTCGCGAGCGTGTTGCGGAGGAAGATGTCCGCGTACCCCGCGAGCGACTCGACGCCCTCCTGGATCCGCGCGCCGCCGGAGTCGTTGAGCCCGATCACGGGCGCGCCGATCCGCATCGCGAGATCCATGACCTTGCAGATCTTCTGCGCGTAGGCCCCCGAGAGCGAGCCGCCGATCACGGTGAAATCCTGCGCGAAGACGATGACCTTGCGCCCGTCGACGAGGCCCCAGCCGGTCACCACGCCGTCGCCGAGGATCTTCGTCTTGTCCATGTCGAAGTCGTTGCAGCGGTGCACGACGAACCGGTCGATCTCGACGAACGATCCCGGATCGAGCAGGAGCTCGACGCGTTCGCGCGCCGTGAGCTTTCCGGCCTCGTGTTGCTTTTCGACCCGCGCCGCGCCACCCCCCTCGAGGGCGCGGCGGTTCATGTCGTCGAGTCGGTCGAGCGCGGCTTTTGTGCGGGAGCTCTGGTGTTCGGACATGGCGCCGTGCCCCTACCATGGTCACGCTCGCGCCGCCTCCCCCCGCCGCTCGCCGGACGGACGGGCGTTGCGCGGCGCTCCGCGCCAAGTACGATCCAGGGTCCCGAGCGAGCGCCGCCCGTAGACGAAGACGGGAAGACAAGTGGGGGAGCGGCGCACGTCGGGAGAGATCGCATGAAGCCCGCCCCGACCTGCGAGGCTGGCGTGTCGGCCGAGCCGAACGCCAATGGCCACGTTTCCTCGTTCGAGGACACGGAATCGCCCGCGCGCGCGTTGCCCGACGGAGGGGCGCGTTACCGCATCGCCGAGCGCCTCGGCGCCGGCGGAACGGGCGTGGTCTACGCCGCCGAGGACAACGCCTCGAGCCGCATCGTCGCGCTGAAGACACGCAAGAACGACGGCGAGGACGCGCCCGACAACGAAGGCCTCTTCCTTCACGAGGCGCGTGTCGCGGCCCAGCTCGAACATCCGAACATCGTCCCCGTCTACGACGTCGGCCGTCTACCCGACGGACGGCCCTTCTACACGATGCGCATCGTCAAGCAGCAGAGCCTGCACGACGTGCTCACGCAGCCCGAGCTCCGCCCGAAATGGCCCCTCGTGCGCCTCGCCTCCGCGTTCGTCCAGGTCTCACGCGCCCTCGCTTACGCCCACCGCCGCGGCGTCGTGCACCGCGACATCAAGCCCGAGAACATCCTGCTCGGCGACGAGGGCGAGGTGTACCTGAGCGACTGGGGCAACGCGCGCGTGCTCACGGGCCTCGATCCCGTCGCGCCGCTCTCCATGCCGGACGACGACGCCGTCTTCCTCCGCGGCGAAGGCGGCTATCCGAGTGGTTTGTCCGGGACCCCCGGCTACATCGCCCCCGAGCAGATCCGCGGCGAGCGCCCGAAGATCGATCACCGCGCCGACATCTTCGCGCTCGGCGTCGTGCTCTACGAGATGCTCACCGGCGAGCACCCCTTCGACGCGCCGACCGTGCTCGGCGTGATCCTCGCGACGCAGACACGCGACCCGAAGCCGCCGCGCGCCGTCTCGCCGAGCTGCCCGCTCCTGCTCGAGGACCTCTGCCTCGCGATGCTCTCCAAGGATCCGGCTCGCCGTCCCACGTGCGCCGAGCTCGTCGCGGGCGGCGCCGAGGCCTTCCTCGAAGGAGCCAAGGAGCGTGATCGACGCAGGGCCGAGGCGCGTTCCCTCTGCGAGCTCGCGCGTGGTCCGGCCCAGCGCGACAAGGCCCTTCGCCTCGAACGCGCGCAGCTCGACGCCGAGGCGAGGCGCCTGCGCGGCGACGTGAAGAGTTACGATCCCGTCGACCGCAAGCGCCCCGCCTGGGCACTCGAAGATCGCGCCGCCGCCGTCGAGCGAGATCAGGCGCGCGCCATGGCCGAGGCGATCGACCTCTACACGAAGGCGCTCGCGTACGACCCCGACCTCGAAGAGGCGCGCTCCGGCCTCGCCGATCTCTACTGGGCCCGCGCCCTCGCCGCCGACGCAGAACGGAGGCACGCGAGCCGTGTCTACTACGAGGCCCTCGTCTCCGAGTTCGACGTCGGCAAATACGCCGTGCTCCTCCGCGCCGACGCGGCCCTCACGATCACCTCGAACCCGCCCGGCGCGCGTGTCCTCGCTTATCGCTACGTCGAGAAGGATCGAGTCCTCGTCGCGAGCGAAGAGCGCTACCTCGGCCGTACCCCCGTCTCCGAGGTCCGCCTATCGCCCGGCAGCTACTTGCTCGTGCTCCGTCGCCCCGGCTTTCGCGACGTGAGTTACCCCGTCCTGCTCCGCCGCGGCGAACGCCACGAGGCCACCGTCAACCTCTACACCGAGGAGGAGATCGGCGAAGGCTTCGTCTACGTCCCCGGCGGCTCGTTCATCGCGGGCGGCGACGACGGCGCGCCCGACTCGCTCACGCGTGGGGAGCCCGTCGTCGCGGACTTCGCGATCTCGCGCTTCCCCATCACCTTCCGGCAGTACTGCGACTTCCTCGACCGGATCGAGGATCGCTCGCACGCGCTCGCCTTGATGCGCGCCCCGCGCGACTTCCGCGGCTCCGAAGGCTACGTCGTGCGCAGAGGCGAACATGGCCAGTGGGAGCCCATCCCCGGGCTCATCGAGGGCGAGGCGCGGAGGTCGTTCCCGCACGAAGCCGGTCACCTCTGGGAAGTCCCCGTCGTGCTCGTCGACTGGTTCGACGCTGCCGCCTACTGCGCCTTCCGCGGCGAACGCGACGGCCTCGCGTTACGTCTTCCCACGGAGCTCGAGTGGGAGAAGGCCGCGCGCGGCACCGACGGCCGCATCCATCCGTGGGGTGATCCTTTCGACCCGACCTTCTGCCTCATGCGCGCCTCGCGCTCCTACCTTCCGCAGCCCGAGCCCATCGGCACCTTCCCGCTCGACGCGTCTCCGTACGGCGCGCGCGACATGGCCGGCGGCGTGCGCGAGTGGGTCGGCGACGTGCATGGCGAGCGCACCTGGTCCGAGACGAGCGCCGAGCCCGAGCCCATCCCCGGCGCGCGCAGAGACGCCTCCGAATGGCGCGTCATCCGTTCGGGCGGCTGGTCCACGACACCCGAGTACACGCGCAGCTCCGCACGCACGCGATTCTTCGCCCTCACCCGCGCGACGCACCTAGGCTTCCGCGTCGCGCACGATCTCCCGCGCAGGCGCCCGCGGTGAGGTTCGTCCTTCCGAACCTTACGGCGAGGCTGCGTCGCCCGCGCCGCCGTCGGCCGCCTCTTGCCCGGGCGGCGTGTATCCAGGCAGCACCCACGGGCTCGGCTCCTTGCCGTCGTAGGGCTTGATCCCGTCGGGCAACTTCACCTTCCCGAGCGCCGCGTCGTCGATCTCGACGGTGAACTTCTTGCGGAGCTCCGCCTCGAGCGCCTTCTCGCGGTCCTGCATCTTCTGCTGCAAGAGCTTGATGCGAATCGAGCGATCCGCCTCCTGCAACGACCGCTGATGTCCCGCCGTGATGCCGTTCATCCGCACCACGTAGAACCGCCCCTCCGACTCCACGACCTCGTCGAGCACGGCCCCCACGCTGCCGATCTTGAACACCGCGGCGCGGATCGGCTCGGGGATCTTCGGATTCTTCCCGCGTGGATCGTCGGGCGCGCCCACGACGCCGAGATCCCCTGCGAGATCGAGCGACGTGTTCGGCTCCTTCGCCTTCGCCGCCGTCATCGAGTGCTTCGCGAAGAGCTCGCCCCACTCGGCTGCGGTCTTGATCTTCGTCGCGTCCTTCAGCACGCGCTCGGCCGTCTTCCGATCGGCAAGCACGATCGCCGCGATGCGCCGCCGCTCTGGCTCGCGGAACTCTTCGCCGTTCTTCTCGAAGTACGCGCGCACCTCGGCCGCCGGGATCTCGCCCGGCCCGGGCAGCCCCTTCCGCGCGTCTGCGAGGATCGCGTCTCGCAAGATCTGCCGGATCGCTTCTTCCGTCTCCGGCTGCTTGTCGAGCCCTCGTCGCCGCGCCTCCGCTGCGAGCAGCTCGACGTCGATGATCTCGTCGAGCAGCTCCCGACGCCGTTCCTTCGTCTGGTACCGGAGCCTGTCGAACTGATCCATCCGCTCGAGCGTCGCTGCGAAATCGCCGAGCGAGATCACCCGGTCTCCGACCTTCGCCAGCGTTCGTGCTGCTTGCTCTTGCGAGAGCCCTGCCGAAGGCGGAGCCGCGTCCGCCGCGGGCGGCGTCACCGCCTTGTCGTTGCAGCTCGGGAGCAGCACGGCGATCACCGCGACGAACAGGGAAGAAAACGCGCGCCTCACCAGCATCGAGCGGCCGGTCTAGCACTTCTTCGGCGTGTTTGGGGGTGGTTCTGCGAGATCGACGCGCGCCTGGGCTCCGCTTCATCCGGCCTTTCCGCGCCGGCACGGCCGAGCTCGCTGAGAGCCCCGGCCGAACCTCACCGAACGACGCGTTGCGGACGAGGCGAACCGGGACTACGAGAGCCCGCGTGACCCGCGACGTGCCCCGAGAAGACCGCGACGACTCGACCCTTCCCCCGCCGCCGAACCCGGCTCCCGGCATGAAGTACAGGCGTATCGTCCTCAAGATCAGCGGCGAAGCCCTGTGCGGCGAGGGCAACTTCGGGATCCACCTCGACACGTTGCAGCGCGTCGCTGCCGAGATCGCCGAGCTCTCCAGCCTCGGCGTGCAGATCGGCATCGTCGTCGGCGGCGGCAACATCTTCCGCGGCCTGAAGGGCGCGAGCGCCGGCATGGACCGCTCCCAGAGCGACTACATGGGCATGCTCGCCACGGTCATCAACTCCCTCGCGTTGCAGGACTCTCTCGAGAAACACGACGTCCCCACGCGCGTGATGACCGCGATCGAGATCCGCCAGGTCGCCGAGCCCTACATCCGCCGCCGCGCGATGCGCCACCTCGAGAAGGGCAACGTCGTCATCTTCGCGGCCGGCACGGGCAACCCGTTCTTCTCGACCGACACCGCCGCCGCGCTACGCGCCATGGAAATCCAGGCGCAGGCCCTCTTCAAGGCCACGAAGGTCGAGGGAATTTACGACCGTGATCCTGCGCGGCACGAAGACGCGCAGATGTTCACGAAGCTCTCGTACGACCGCTTCCTCGTCGATCGGATCGGCGTGATGGACTCGACTGCCGTCACCCTCTGCCGCGAGAACAAGCTCCCCATCCGCGTCTTCAAGTTGACGACCCACGGAAACATTCTGCGGGTCTGCAAAGGCGAAAACATCGGCACCGTCGTCGAGGCGTGAGGCTTCGTTCCCGGACGAAATTTCGATCGGGAACGCAAGTTGCGCGCCTGCCCGAGGACGGCTAACCTCCCGAGTCCCACCATGGCACGCGTTACCGTCGAAGATTGTCTCGAGCGCGAAGAGAACCGCTTCGCCCTCGTCGTCCTGGCCGCAATCCGCACCCGGCAGCTCATGAAGGGCTCCGAATCCCTGCTGAAGACCAAGAACAAGCCCGCTGTGACGAGCTTGCGCGAGATCGCGGCTGGCAAGGTGCACTTCAACCGGAACTCGCACGAAGTCGTGACCGAGTGGCTGCGCCACCAGCACGCCCTCGACCGTTGACGTCGCGCGGGGGAGACGCAGGCATGTCCTCTCCCAAACGCGACCACGAGCTCGAGGCGGGCACCTCCGCTCATTACGAAGACCCCGCCTACTACACGAAGACCTATCGCTCCCGGCTCGAGGACGTCCGCTTTTACGCGGACCTCGCTGTGGAGCGCGGCGGTCCTGTGCTCGAGTACGGCTGCGGGAACGGCCGGATCACACTTCCTCTTGCGCGCCTTGGCCTCGACGTCACCGGCGTCGACCTTTCCCGCGAGATGCTCGCCGACCTGCGTGCGCGCCTTCGCGACGAGCCTTCCGACGTCCGGGCGCGGATCACGACGAAACGTGGCGATATGCGCACGGCCCGCCTTGGCCGGCGTTTTCCGCTCGTCTTTTGCCCTTTCAACGCCTTCCTGCACCTCTACACGCGCGTCGACGTCGAGCGTTTCCTCGCGCGCGTCCGCGAGCATCTGTCCCCGCGCGGGGAGCTCGTCTTCGACGTCTCGATCCCCGAGGCTGAAGAGCTCGCGCGTGATCCTGCCCGCGCCTATGCGGCCCCGCGCTTCAGTTACCCGACGGGCGAAGGCAAGGGCACGCCTGTTCGGTACACCGAGCGCTTCGACTACGACAAGCTCCGCCAGATCCTGTTCGTCGCGATGGAGTTCGCGCCGATCTCGGGCGAGGAGACCTGGATGACCCCACTCGCGCACCGGCAGTTCTACCCGCGCGAGCTCGAGGCGTTGTTGCACTACAACGGCTTCGAGGTCCTCGAAGAATGGGGCGACTTCGATCGATCGCCCCCGACCCGGGACTCGGTCGTCCTCATCCTCCGCGCCCGCAACACGAAACGTCGCTGATCAAACGCGGGGGGGGCGTGGGGGGCAGAGGAAGGACTGCAAAGCAGTCCAACCGGAGCCCACCACCGCAACCTTCCGGCCGGTCTTGTCGCCGTAGCTTTCCGCCCTGACCCAGCCGTTTTCCCAGGCCTTGTCGACGATGGCGCATTCGATGGTTTTGATGGTGACCGGATTGTCGTCGATGTTGAGCGTGCACGAGGTTTCGCAGGGAGCCGGACAAACGCGGCCGGTGAACTCGGGGAAATTGTTGGTTGAATGCAGGACCTCGAGCGCCTCGCGGACATTGCCCTGATAGACCAGGTCATTCCAGTCCGGAATGATGTTGTTCACCGGGCAACCGTTGTTGCAGAAAGGGATGCCGCAATCCATGCAGCGCGCACCCTGCTTTTTGGCAGCCTCGTCCGACAGCCGCATGACGAATTCGCGGTAGTGTTTCTTGCGCGACTGCGGCGCTTCGTAATGCTCCTCCTCGCGCGCGAGTTCGAGGAATCCGGTGACTTTTCCCATCTGCAACCTCAATGCTTGTTTGACTGGTTCAATTACCGATCAGGATTTCCCGCCATCAAGGACGGGAGATCTTCACCCAACGGCGTTGCAG
>JANMGF010000972.1:0-21024 GCA_031374535.1 Polyangium sp. (in: bacteria) | reverse complement strand
GCACCCTACACTCCAACCCGGGTTCGGTCGCGAGCTTGAAATCGATGACGACGAGCGCGTCGTCCGCCGTGGGGGTCGTCGTGCTCTCGAGGCCCCAGATCGGCCGCGGCGAGGGCTCGAAGAGGGGAATGCCCGAGGCGCGCGCGACGAGGTGACTCCCCAGGTTGTTCACGGAGTGATCGCCGATCCCGATCTGCATGAGCACGTGCCGGTTCGCAGGGCTCTTCGGGTACGTGTCCTTCAGGAGATGCGGCGCGTATGTCATCGGATCGACCCGATCCCAGATGCCTTGGCTTAGCGACATGAGCTTCATCGTGGTCAGCGGGTTCTGGATCTGGCCCTGGAGCACGCTGTAGAGCTGCTGGTAGCTCGCGGAGCGGGACATCATGAGCGAGTAAGGCCCGCCGCCGACGCCGAGCGCCGCGCGATCGAGGAGCGGGTTCAGCGCGATCATGGGCACGCCGAAGATCGCGCCCTGGCTGATCCCATAGTAATAGAGCTTCGCGGGATCGTAGAGGGGCTTGTCGAATCGCTTGACCTCCGCGAGTTCGGCGATCGGGCCCTTCAGCGCATAGGTGAGGGCGATGTAGTTCACGATTCCCTGGTGGATGCGGTCGACGAAATCGAAGACGGCGCCGGGCTCGGAGAAGGCCTTCTGCAATACGAAATCGACGTCCGGCTCGCTCATGCCCCAGAGATCGACCGCGGCTGCGATGAACTTGCGCTCGTTCGTGTAGCCGCGCATGAAGCTGTAATTGATCTCCTCGCCCAGCCCGAAGAACCCGTGCCCATACTGGAGGATCCGCGCCGGCTCGAAGGTGCCGTCCGCGGGGTTCAGGCTATGAGGGACCTGCAGCGTGAAGGGGACGTCCGCCTCGCCATTCTGCGCGACCTTGCCGCTCGCGTCCCGGTGCAGCATTGCGCCCGGCTCGACGCTTTCCATGTAGAGCGGCACCTTCATCGTGCCCTCGATGCGCAGCCAGATGTTTTCATTGTCCGCGGGCGTGTTTTCCGTCACCTTGACGACGCTGACGACGGGCGGGTTTGCCTCGAGCTTGGCGACGAGGTCATCACGCATCGTGATGAGATCCCGCGTGTTCATCTCCTCGCTGCTCGTCGTGAAGTCCCAGGCGAGCTGGAGCGTGCTTCGATTCACGCCGAACGCCGTGAGGGCCGGGAAAACGTCCTTCTCATAGCGGACCGCGATCGGCCCCAGCACCGGATCGCCCGCGGTGAGGATGTCCCGGATACGCTTGAATCCCTCGGGTGGCGCGAGGAGCGGACCCGCTTGCCCCTCCGTGTCCGTCGCGAGCCCCTGGAGCGCGACGATGTAACGCTTGCCATTCTCGAGCCGCACGAACGGCCGGAGGAGGAACGCCTGGTCGGCGGGGTCCAGGGTATTCCTGTCGACCTCCGCCCAGACCGGCACGGGCAAACCCGTCGCGGCGTCGAGCAGGATCACCTTGCTCTCGGGCAGGAGGCTCTTCGCCGGATCGTCCGTGTGGAACACGACGCCCGCGGTGCTCACCCCCTCCTTGAAATGGACGAGGATCGGCTGGTGATGCGAGAACCCGTCAATCGGATATCGTTCATTGAAATCGAATGATTTCTCGTTCTTGTCCTTCATCCGCGCGGCCTCGGGGATCTGGACCCGCTTGCCGCTCGGCATCGAGGCGTCGTCCGCGAGGTAGAAATCGGACGGGTAGGGCAGGAGACAGTCGTTTTCGAACGCGATCGGGTTACAGCCCTCGGGGATGGCGAGGGGAGGCAGCGGCGGGTTGGCCGGGGTCTCCCCCCCGTCCGAGCATCCCATCGCGGCGAGGCCGACCAGGGAAACGAGGCAAGCGAGACGTCGAGACGTTATCATGGCAAGATCCTCCAGCACGTGAGGATATCACGGCGGACGGAGGATAGGGCAGGGACGTCAGGTCACGCGGTGGCACTTCTCGTAGAGGCCCGGGAAGACCCCGTTCGGATCGAGCCTACGTTTTGCGGCCTCGTAACGCTCGCGGTCGTAGATCTCCCAGAAACGCTTCTCGGTGTAATGGTTGCGTGAAATGAGGGCCTTCACGCCGCCGAGCTCGTACGTCTTGTGCTCCAGCACCTCGGACCGGTCGATCATCGGATCACGATTGGGCTTACCGTACACGGCGCCCGACGAGCCAGCGCACCGGCTTCGTCTCGAGCCCCGGGACCGAGCGGCTGAGCCAGTGTGACGCCCGGCTCGGCGATGCAGATACGGCGCTCGGGATCGATCGTGAGCACGCGCCGGAGCCGCGAGGCGTCGATCGACGCGCGCTCGCGGGGATCGCCCGGGATCCATTGATTGCCCCCGTTCTCGCTCGGAGAGGTGGCATCCATACAAACAATGGTCAAGCGGGGGATTCGTGAATTTCGCCGCGCCGTGCCGGCCGAAACGACCTCGGCCTGGGCGGAAAGGCGAGTGGCTTCAGTTCTCCATGAGCAGCGCCTGGAGCTGCGACGGCGTGATGCCGTATTCTTTTCGGCAGTAATCGCAGGTGATCTCGAGGACCTTGTTGTCGCGGAGGAGGTCCTCGATATCCGACCGCGGCAACGTCGCCAGGCTGGAGAGCACCCGGAGCTCGCTGCAATGGCAGGCATAACGCAGCTCCGACTCCGCGAGCAACGTGTATGGCATCCCGTAAAGCAGGTCCTCGATGAGCGCGTTCGGCGAAAGCTCGCCCCTGCGCAGGAGATCGTCGAGCTTCGGGAAATCCTCGAGCCTCTGGGTCATGATCATGAGGGGCCCACGCTCGACCTCCGGCAAGAGCTCGACGATGTAGCCGCCCGCAGCGATGACCTCGTCGCCCTCCATCAACGTGGACACGGCAATCGTCGAGACGATCTGCTCGGAGTGCTGCATGTACGCCATGAGCGCGCCCGAGATCCCGCCGTCCGGCGCCTCGAATGAGACCTCGACGATTCCCTGGTGCAGCGCGCCGTTCGGCAGGGTCCGCATCATCTTGAGCAGCGCCCCCTTGCCTGACATGTCCTCGCCCGTGGTCCCGGAAAAACCAACGAGGCCGCGGGTCGTCCCGTCCGGGTGCGCGTCGGCCACGAGGCTGCCTTTGCCGCTCGCCCCCTTCAAGATTCCCTGCACCCGGAGGCTCGGGCTCATCGCCTCGCGTATGAGAATGGCCCCCGTGACGAGCTCGCCGAAGCGTTTCGCCACCGCGCCCTTCGCCCCCTGCGAGGCAATCGCGCCGCGCACCGTCTCCGTGGTCAACGTCGAAATGACCCGGAACGCGCCGTCGTTCGTCATCGCGCGGATGACTTTGTCCGAGCCCGTGCTGGTCACGATTTGCTCGCTCATCAAACGGACACCGCCGTACCGGACGCGACCAGGCCGTCGCGCTCGAGCAGCGCCTCCAGGGTTGGCTCGCGCCCCATGAAGCGCCGGTAGAGCACCATGGGATCCTCGCTGTCGCCGCGCGCGAGGATATCGCTCCGGAATGCCTCCCCGATCTCGCGGCTGAAGAGGCCCTCGCGCTTGAATCGCGAGAATGCGTCGGCGTCGAGGACCTCCGCCCACTTGTACGAATAATACCCGGCGGCATACCCGACCGGGCTCGAGAACAGGTGCGAAAACGAGGCGATCATCGCGTGCTCGGCAGGCAACGGCACCGCCGAGTAACGCTCCAGGATATCGCGCCCGTAGGCCGTGGGATCCCCATCCCGCGTCGGATCCCAGTCCATGTGCAGCGCGAGATCGACCTCCGCGAACCCGAGCTGCCGCATCATCGCGCTCGCCGCGCGGAACGTGCGCGCCGATCGCATCTTTTCGAGCAGCGCCGCCGGGATCGGCTCACCCGTCTCGTGGTGCCGCGCGAAGAGGTCGAGCGCCTCCTTCTCCCAGCACCAGTTCTCCATGATCTGCGAGGGCAACTCGACGAAGTCCCACGCCACGTTCGTCCCCGCCAGCGTGCGCACCTCCACGCGGCTCGACCCGTGGTGCATGAGGTGCCCGAACTCGTGAAACAACGTCTCGACCTCGCGGTGGTTGAGGAGCGCTGGCCTTTCGCCGAGCGGCGGCGTCAGGTTCCCCGCGAGGACCTCCAGATGCGCCGAAGGAAGTTCGTCCGACCAAACCCCCGTTACGAGCCCCTGCATCCACGCGCCGTCGCGCTTCGACTCGCGGGGCCACAGATCGACGTAAAACACCGAGCTCTGGTGCCCGCTGGGCTCGACGATGCGGTGGGCCGTCACGCTCGGGTGCCAGACGGGCGCATCGGCCGAGGGCTCGATCCGTACGCCGTAAAGCCGCGAGGCGATCGCGAAGACCCCGTCGAGCGCCTTGTCCGCGGCGAAGTACGGGCGTAGCGACTCCTCGTCGAAGTCGTACCGCGCGCGGCGGAGCTTCTCGGCGTAGTAGCCGACGTCCCAGGGCTCGAGCGCCGACGCGTCCGGGCCTTCGAGCTCCTTGCGAAACGCCTGGAGATCCGCGTTCTCGCGGTCGAAGAAGCCTTGTGCCTTCTCGTGCAACGTCTTCACGAAGCGGCGCGCGGCGTGGCCCGACTTCGCCATGCGATCCTCGAGCACGAGATCCGCGAACGTCTCGAACCCGAGCAGGCGCGCCTTCTCGCGTCGAAGCTCCAGGATCCGTCGCACGAGCGGGCGGTTGTCCCAGGGCTCCTCCGTCGCGCGCGTCGCATAGGCGCGGTACATACGCTCGCGGACCGCGCGATCGTCGAGGTACGTCATCACGGGCAAGTAACTCGGCGCCTGCATCGTGAAGCGATACCCCTCGATCCCCTTCGTCTCCGCGCTCGCCTTCGCCGCGGCCACGGCGCCCTCCGGCAGACCTCGGAGCCGCTCGCGCTCGGTGATCACGAGCTCGAAGGCGTTCGTCGAGTCGAGCACGTTTTGCCCGTAACGCAGGGTGATCTGCGCGAGCTCGACGTCGATCTCCGCGAGCCGCTTCTTGCCGGCCGGATCGAGGTCCGCGCCGCTCCGCTTGAAATCGGCGACCGTCTTGTCGACGAGCCTCCGCCGCGTCCCCGTGAGCGCCTTGGCCTCGTCTGTCGCGGCGTACGCCTTGAGCGCGTTCCAGACCCCCTCCGAGAGGGCGATGCTGCTGAAGAACTCGCTCACCGCCGGCTGCACCGCCGAGTACGCGGCGCGTAGCTCCGGCGTCGTGGCGACCGACTCGAGGTGACCAACGACGCCGATCACGAAATCGAGCTGCTCGGTCACCCGTTCGAGCGCCGTCATCGTGTTCTCGAACGTGCGTGGTCCCTCGTGGTTCGCGACTGCGTCGAGACGCGCTTTCGCGTCGGCGATGAGCGCCTTCGCCGCGGGCTCGACGTGTTCGCCGCGGATCCGATCGAACGGGATGTCGTAGCCGAGATCGAGCAGCGGATTTTCGTGCGATTCGGGCATGTTTGGTGCTCTCGCGACGCGGCGCGCCTCCTCTGGGGCCTCTTCGTCCTTGGTACGTACGATCCCTGCCGGGATCGCGCAACGCTCGGGAATCAAAAGTCCAGCATTTTCCGCGATGTCCGAGAACAGGTCTCGGGATCGTTCGCCGGTTTCGACGAACCCATGATTCCGCTACGCTCACGTGGTGAACGTCGCGCTCTTCCTGATCGGGATCGGCAAGATCCTCTTTGGTATCCTCGTCGGAGCCCTTGGTGTCTGGCTCGGCTCACGCGTGCTCGGGCGGCTCTTGCGCCTCGGCGAGATGGACGAAGAGCTCGCGAAAGGAAACGCGGGCGTCGCCGTGATCTCCGCCGCCGGCCTGCTTTCGTTGGGGATCCTCGCGCAGCACGCAGTCTCGGCGACGTTCGCCGCGATGGACTTCATGTACCGCGGGCAAAAGCTCGCCGCGCCGATGCTCGGCAAGTTCGCGTTTTACGGCCTCGCGCACGTCGCGCTTTCGCTCGCGGTGGGCGCGGCGGCGCTCGCTTTCGGCACGTTCCTCTTCGGCCGTCTCACGCGGGGGGTGGACGAGCTCGCCGAGATCCGCAAAGGCAACATCGCGCCTGCGCTCGTGCTCGGCGCGGTGATGGTGGTGATCGCGCTCGTGGCTGCGCCGGGGCTCGAGACTGCGCTCGACGGCCTCTTGCCGCTGCCCGAGCTCGCGCGTGACGAGATGATGGCGCCCTCATGAGCGAGGGCAAACGCCTCACGCTCACCGCGGCCTTGTCCCTCTCCCTCGCGGGCTGCTGCTGCGGTTTGTCGGATCTCGGCGATCTGCTCTCGCAAGCCGACGAAGAGCCCGCCGAGGACACGCCGGGCGTCGATCTCGGCGTCGCGGCCTATCCTGAAAAGACGCCGACGTCGGGCGCGACGCGTTATGCCTGGCGTGATCGGCGCCTTGAACCGCCCGTGTATCGCGCAGGATACGCGCTCGGCGAGGACGAACAAAAGGACGTCGACGAGGCGCACCTCGCGCTCGCGCGCCGCCTCCGTTACGAGGACGCAGGCAAAGGGGCGTTCAAGTGGGTCCCGCCGCCTGGCTGCGACGCGACCATGCAGTGCATCTTCGAGTCGCTCGCCGAGCGCAGCAAACCCGACGTCGATCCCCTCGCCGCGCGCTTCAAGGTGCGCATCAAGGAGGCGAACCTCGGGGCCCTGGACGCCGTCGAGCTCGTGACCTCGTTCGTCCAGTCGATCCCGTACGAGATCCCGAAAGAGCGTCCTTTTGGCCTCATGCCGCCCGCGCTCGTCGCGTCGCGGAAGAAAGGCGACTGCGATTCGAAGGCGCTCTTGCTCCACATGCTCCTCGACTCGCTCGGCGTGGACAGCGTGCTCCTCAACTCGAATGCCCATCGCCACGCGATGCTGGGCGTCGCCGTGCCGGCGCAGGGCGAGAAGATCCGTTATCAGGGCCGCGAGTACGCGTTCGTCGAGACGACCGCGAAAAACGCGCCCGTCGGCTGGATCTCCAAGGAGCTCCTGAAGCCGAACGACTGGGTCGTCGTGCCGGTCCGCGTCCGTTCGCCCGAGAAGGCGCCGAAGAACGACGCCGCGACGGGCAAGGCCGCGGATCCCCCGAAGCCCAAGCCCGTCAAGCGTCGCTGATTCCGCCGTTCAGCCGAGCGCGTCCGAGAGCGCGTGTACCGCGGCGATCATCCCTTCGGTCGGGTTCGCGCGCCGCTCGCGCGCGTGGCGCACCACGAGGTCGACGAGCGTGAGCAGATGCGGCGAGGCCTGGGCCTTCTTCAAAGCTTGTTTCAAAGAGCCGAAGCGGCGCCTCGTCTCCTCCGTCGCGTCGAGGCTCGACAGCGCGGCGAGCATCGCGCCCGCGCGTGGTTCGTCCTTTTCTTTGATCGCGTCCCGCGCGACCTCGATGAGCACGTGCCCGAACGAAGCGAGCGCCGCCTCGGACAGCTCCTTGGGCAAACTCGCCGATCGAGCGACCAGCTCCTGCAGCTCCGGGAAAGCGCGCCGGTAGAGGAGCGCCAGAAAAAGCCCGTACCCGTTCGTTTCCCAGGCTTCTTCCGAGGAAAGTTTTTTCCCGATCCAGGCGACCACGGGCGAAGCGACCGGCCCTCGATGCAGCGCTGCGAGCGCGGCCCCCATGAGCCGCGTCGGGTCCGCGCCATGGGCATCGAGCCATTCGAGCAGCATCGCGCGCTCGTCTCCGTTCGTCCCGGTCGCGACCTTTTCGAAGGCCTCCTCGACCGACAGCCCGCCGAACGGATCGGCGAAGAGCGGCCCTCCGTCGTCCCCGCCGAGATCGAGCCCGAGCTCCTCATCGAGCGATCCGCCCCCGAAAAGCGAGCCTTCCCCGTCCTTCGTCGCCGCGCCCTCGGACGATGTTTCCTCGTCGAGATCAAACATCGCCGCGAGGTCCACGGGGCCCTCGTCCGTGGGCGTGATGTCCGTGATTCGTGGCGCGGGCGGCCCGGCTTCTCGGCGCTCGAGGCGCGCGTGGAGCGCGGCGGGGACCTTTCCGCGGAGGAGATCGGCGAGCGTCTCCCATTCCCGATCGTCGAACGAGAGGCCCGGCGCGTTCAGCACCTCGTGCTCGAACTCCGAGGGTTTGTCCTCGGCCATCTTCGCGATCGCCACCAGGATGGGCGGCCGACCCGTGTGGGGAGTTCGCGCGCGCCAGCGCAGCAGATCCGCGGAGGCGAGCGCCGGCGCGTGCTGGATGAGGAACTCGTGATCCTCCGGATCGAGCGTCGTCTGCCGGAGCACGTGCAGGAAGGCCACGGCGCGGGCGTTGTCCCGATGCGCACGCACGAGGGCATCGATTTCGGTCTTTTTCATGGGGACCCCTCTCAGATCATTCCGTGCCCTCCAGCACGGAACGATGGAAGGCGCCCACGTTACCAGGGACGGGCCCTCGCATGCGACGCTCGTATCGTGCTTCCGCGTGTGATCGCACGCATCTGCAAGATTACACCAAACCCGGCGCCAGGGTCGGCGCCCATGGTAGGCTGGGTTCGAAACAGGCCCTTCCATTGAAATCTACCACGAAACCTCCGCCGCCGAACCTGCTCACGGACCCCATCCCGGCGTCGCTCGTACGCCTCGCGATCCCGATGACCATCAGCATCGTGCTGATGATGCTCGCCGGGGTCGTGGACACGTTTTTCGTGGGGCGACTCGGGCCGCGGGAGCTCGCCGTGATGAGCTTCGCGTTCCCCGTGATCACGCTCGTCATGAGCGTGGCCTTCGGGCTCAACGTCGGCGCTGCTGCGGCCATTTCGCGGGCCGTGGGGGGCGGTGATTCGGGGGCTGCGCGTCGGCTTTGCACGCACGCGATGTTGCTCGCGCTCCTCGTCGTGGCCGTCCTCTCGGTGCTCGGAATCCTCTTCCAGGAGCATCTTTTTCGCGCGCTCGGCGCCGACGAGCCGGTGGTGTTGCTCCTCTCCTCGTACATGACCATCTGGTTCGGCGGCGTGGTCTTCCTGGTTGTGCCCATGGTGGGCAATGGCGCGATGCAAGCCACCGGAGATACGAAGACGCCGGCCAAACTCATGGCGGTCTTCGCGGTTCTCAACATCGCCCTGGATCCGCTGCTCATCTTCGGGGCGGGCCCGATTCCGGCGCTGGGGCTCCGCGGGGCGGCGCTCGCGTCGGTGATCTCGCGCGCCCTCATCATGTTGCTCTCGTTATGGGTGCTCGGCGCGCGGATGCGCTTGCTCGACCTGCACGTGCCGACGGCGCGTGAGCTCTTCGGTTCCTTTCGTCGGATCCTTTCGGTGGGGCTCCCGGCCGCCATATCGAATGCGTTGACGCCCATCTCCACGGCGCTCGTCACGGGCTTCATCGCGCGTCAGGGCAGCGACGCCGTGGCCGCCTACGGGCTCGGCAGCCGCCTCGATGGCCTGCTCCTGATCCCCTCGATGTCGCTCTCGATGGCGCTGACGCCGTTCATTGGGCAAAACTGGGGCGCGCATCGCGAGGACCGCGTCGCCGAAGCGCTCCGCCTTTCGCAGCGTGTCGTCGTCGCGTGGGGTGTCCTGGTATGGGCTGCCATGCTGGTCGTCCGCCGCCCGCTCGCCGGGGTGTTCTCGAGCGACGCCGAGGTCCTGGGGATGGCCGACGATTACCTCTTGATCCTGCCGCTCGCTTATGGCGCGACGGGGATCGTCGCCGTGACGAGCGCGACGTTCAACGCCATCGACCGTGCCGTCCGCTCCACCATGATCTCCGCGATGCGTGGCCTCCTTTTGGCGCTGCCGCTCGCTCTCATCGGGGCGCGCTTCGGGGGCGTACGGGGCCTCTTTTTGGGGCTCGGCGCGGCCACCGTGATCACCGCCGTCGTCGCCGTGCTCTGGGCGCGTGGGGTGCTCGACCCCGCGGACAAACCGGCCGTTTCCCGCACGTCGGAGGGCATCCTCGGGCTCGAGCGCGCGCGGGAGGCCGCCATCGACGCTCTCCTGGAGAAGATCCTCGACATCGACGGCGTGGTCGCGTCCGCCCGGCCCATCAATACGATCGGCTTTTACCTGAAAGGCCGCGAGCTCGGGCATGTGCATCGCAATGGGCATATCGATCTGCACGTGCCCGGACCCGTGCACGATCAGCTCCTCACCGAGGGGCGCGCCGTCCACCACCGTTCGCAGCACGGCACCTCGTGGATCAGCCACGACCTTTTCGCCGCCTCCGACGTCAGCGAGGCCGCCTGGCTCCTGAAGCTCACGACGGCCATCGCCCATATCGGCCAGCGAGGCGGCGAGCTTTTGGCCGCGGATCGCGATGCGCTCGCCTCCTTGTCGCTCTCCCCGTCCTTGATGGAGGCGATCGAGCAGAGCTTCCGCGGCGGCGGAGAGGACGTCCCGCGCGCGGCCCTCCTGACGTGAGTCGTGGCGGCGGAGCGTGCCACCCTGCGCCGCCATCCGACACGGCTGCCGTGCTCGACCCGAGAAGGGCGCCGGCATTCCCTCCGAGCATCCTCGGATTGCCCGTTTTTCACCGAGAATCGTCTCCGGCATGCCGATTGCTTGGGGACGCTCCCATGCGCACCCTCCCTGCTCTTTCGCTCCTACTTTCTCTTTCCGCCCTCGCTTGCAGCTCCGCCGCGCCGCCCGAGCCCCCCGGGGCGGTGGATACGGGCGACTGCCACGATCCCAACACCCCCGGCTGCGTCGTGGTCTCCGGCGCGCAACGTATCACGAGCCCCGCGGTCCCCAGCGCCGACCTCGCCGACCTCGTCGACGGCAACACGGCATTCGCGGTCGGTGTTTACAACACCCTCCGCACCGAGCCCGGTAACTTCTTCTACTCCCCGCACAGCATCTCGAGCGCGCTCGCCATGACCTGGGCCGGCGCCCGCGGACAAACCGAGACGGACATGGCGACCGCCCTGCACTTCACCCTCTCGCAGGAGAAGCTCCATCCGGCGTGGAATCAGCTCGACCTCGCGCTCGCGAGCCGCGGCAAGGACGCGAAGGGCTCGGATGGTCAGGGGTTCCGGCTCAATATTGCGAACGCAGTCTGGGGCCAGGTGGGGTACCCCTTCGAGATGCCGTTCCTCGACGTGCTCGGCAAACATTACGGCGCCGGCATGCACGTCGTCGATTACATCGCGGCCCCCGAGGAGGCCGTCTCGCTGATCAACGGCTGGGTCGAGAAGAAGACCGAGGGCAAGATCAAGGACATCCTCTCGCCCGACGCGATCGACGCGAGCACGCGCCTCGTGCTCACGAATGCCGTGTACTTCAACGCGGCCTGGAGGACGCCCTTCGAGGAGATGAACACGCAGACTGCGCCGTTCACGACGAGCGCCGGCGCCTCCGTCGACGTGCCCATGATGCAAGGCAACCTCGAGACACGTTATGGCAAGGGCGCCGATTTCGCCGCCGTCGAGCTGCCTTATGACGGCGACGAGCTGTCGATGGTGCTCGTCCTGCCGGACGACCTCGACGCTTTCGAGGGGAGCTTCGACGCGACGCGGTTCGCCGAGGTCATGGGCTCGCTCTCCTCCTCGTACAGCGTCGACACCAGGCTCCCGCGATTCAAGTTCGACTCCAAGTTCAGCCTGGTCGACCCCTTGAAGGCCCTCGGGATGGGGATCGCCTTCACGGACGCCGCCGATTTCTCGGGGATCAATGGCACGGGTGGGCTCGTCATCTCCGACGTCATTCACCAGTCGTTCGTCTCGGTCAACGAGGCGGGGACCGAGGCGGCCGCTGCGACCGCGGTGATCGTGGGTGAGACGAGCATCCCGGAGCCTGCGGCCATCACCTTCGATCGGCCCTTCCTGTTCCTCATCCGGGACATCGCGACCAAATCCGTGCTCTTCATCGGCCGCGTGACCGATCCGTCGCAGTAAGCCTTCCCAACTGCGCCTTTCCGCACCAAGATGGGCGCATGTTCTTCAAGGTCGACTCTCGCAAGCTAAAGCTGCCCACGAAGGAGCAGGCCCTCCCCGGGCGGAGCGCTCGTATGCCCGTGCCCGAGCGACACTTCGTGAACGGCGCGCGTATCGTACCCCCGTTCCCCGAGGGCACCGAGCAGGCCATGTTCGGGCTCGGTTGCTTCTGGGGCGCGGAGCGGAAGTTCTGGCAAAAGAAGGGCGTCTACTCCACCGCCGTCGGGTATGCGGCCGGGCTCACCCCCAATCCCACCTACCACGAGGTCTGCACGGGCCTCACCGGCCACAACGAGGTCGTGCTCGTCGTCTTCGAGCCGAACAAGGTCTCCTATGAAGAGCTGCTCGCGCTCTTCTGGGAAAACCACGACCCGACCCAGGGCATGCGCCAGGGCAACGACGTCGGCACGCAGTATCGCTCGGGCATCTATTGCTTCGGCCTCCTGCAGAAGATGGCCGCCGAGCGCTCGCGCGCCGCCTACCAGAAGGCGCTCGCGGCGGCGGGCCACGGGGAGATCACCACCGAGATCCTCGAGGCGCCCGAGTTCTATTACGCCGAGGACTATCATCAGCAGTACCTCGCCAAGAACCCCGACGGCTACTGCGGGATCGGCGGCACGGGCGTGAGTTGCCCGGTGGGGCTCGTTTCGGCCGGCTGAGCACGGCTCCGGCGTGACACGCCCCGCGAACCGGCGATACCATCCCATCCATGATGATACGACGACGTACGGGTTGGGCGTGGCGTGGCGCGCTCGTCCTTTCGGTGGTGGGTATCCTCGTCGCGGCTTCCGGCTGCGGCGACGGCGGCGCCGGGGCGACGGGCGGCCTCGGCGGCGCGGGCGCGAGTGGCAGCGGCTCCGGGGCCTCGGGCCAGGGCGGCATGGGCCAGGGCGGCATGGGCCAGGGCGGCATGGGCCAGGGCGGCGAGGGCGGGGAGCTTTTCCCCGCGGGCGTGGGCGGCGGGGGGCAAGGTGGCGGCCCGAGCTGCAATCCCGTCCTCAATGCCACCGTGCGTGATTTCTCGGTCAGCCATCCCGATTTCGAGGATTTCCTCGGCGAGGACCCGGGGATCGTCGCCTCCGAGCTCGGGGCGGACGGAAAACCCGTGTATGCCGGCAATCCCACGACGCCCACGACGACGGGCAAGGCCAATTTCGATCAATGGTTCAACGACGTCGCGGGCACGAACCTCGCAATCCCCGTCGAGATCCCGCTCGTCGCCGCGGGCGGGGGCACGTACACGTACGCGAACTCGGCCTTTTTTCCGATTGATGGCCAAGGGTTCGGCGACGAGGGTAATATCCACAATTACCATTTCACGCTCGAGCTGCGGACGCAGTTCGTCTACGAGGGCGGCGAGATCTTCACGTTCACGGGGGATGACGACCTCTTCACGTTCATCCATGGAAAACGAGTCATCGACCTCGGCGGCGTCCACGGCGCGCTCAGCGCGACGGTGAACCTCGACGAACGCGCGGCGGAGCTCGGGCTGGAGAAAGGGAAGACCTATCCCCTGGATTTCTTCTTCGCCGAGCGGCACACGAGCGAATCGAACTTCCGCATCGATACGACCATCGGCTGCTTCTCCGAGGTCCCCCAGTAGCCGAGCCTTCAGGAGAAAGGCACGACCGTCACCGCGTGATCGAGCGGCCCGTGCCCATGCCCGAGCCCCGGCGCATGCTGGATCGCGAGCCGCAGATATCGCCGCGCCCGCGCGATCGCCTCTTCCATCCCGAGCACCTGCGCGATCCCCGCGGCGATGGCCGAGGCCAGCGTGCAGCCCGTCCCGTGCGTCGAACGCGTCTCGATTCGATCGTCCTCGAAGATCCGCTCTCCCTCGGCCGTGACGAGCACGTCCGTGACCTTCGGCCCCTCGAGGTGCCCACCTTTCAAGAGCACCGCGGCCGGGCCGAGCGCGAGGAGCTTCTCGGCCACGCGACGCATGGCGGAGACCCCGTCGATCGTTTGACCCGAAAGCACCTCGGCCTCCGGCACGTTGGGCGTGATCAGCGCGGCGCGCGGCAAAAGGCGGCCGATCAGCGCGTCCCGGGCCTCCGGGAGCAGGAGCTGTGCGCCGCCCTTGGCCACCATCACCGGGTCGACGACGAGCGGCACGTCCTTCGCGAGGCGCTCGTGCACGTCGGCGACCACCTCGATCACCTCGGCCGAGTGGAGCATGCCCGTCTTGATCACGTCCGCGCCGATGTCCTCGAGCACGAGCCCCATCTGCTGCGCGATGAAGGCGGGAGGGACCGGAAAAACCCCGAAGACGCCGCGCGTGTTTTGCGCGGTGAGCGCCGTGATCGCCGTCGCCCCGAACGCGCCGAGCGCGGTCACGGTCTTGAGATCCGCCTGGATACCGGCCCCGCCGCCCGAGTCCGAGCCAGCCACGATGAGGACGCGCCCTTTCATCTCGAGGCTCGCGTACCAGCGCCGAACCCCGCGCGCAAGCCGCGCCGCGCCTACCGGCTCGAAATGGCCAGCGTCGCCCGCACCCGGCGTTGCTCGAGCGCCGTGAACGACCGATCGAGCAGCGCTTGCTCCGCCGCCTTCAACGCGGCCTCGTCCTGCGTCGTCGCGGCGAGCGCGTCGCGCTCCTTCTGGAATGCCTCGACCCGCGCCTTCCACGTCGCCCGCTCCGCATCGAGCTCGGCCAGCCTGTCGGCCGCCTCCACCCCGAGCGTCTCGACGCGTTGCGCATACACGTCCTCGTCCGTCGCCCCCTCCGCCCGCATTGCGTCCGTATCGGCGCGCGCGCGGAGCGGCAGGGTCGCGGCTTCACGTGCCTCGCGCGCGACCTTCGGCAGATCCTCGTCCAGCGCGGCGATCTTTTGCTCGCGCTCCTCGGCCGTCAACGTCTCGTCCTGACGAATGCGGCTCGCCTCAGCGGCAACGTCGCCCTCGCGCTCTTCCTCGCCGAAGAGCGCGTCCGCCGTGGTTTCTCCGAAATGCTTGCGCCGGAGCTTCTGCAGCGCCTCGAGCCTCGCCGCCGGATCGGCCTCTTTGTCTTTCGGGACCTCGAGGCCGCCCGTATCTTTTCGATAAGCGAGATACTGGTCGAGCAGCGCCGCGGCCTCGAGCGCGGCCGGGCCATCGAGGCGCTCGCGAATGGCGGCCAGGATCCGGGCGCGGATCGTCTCGTCGCTCTCCTCGCCCGCCGCGCTGAAGTAATAATCGAAGAGGCGCAGGATCTCCGGCCCGAGGAGGAGAGATCCATCGGGCCCCGTGCGCAGAGCCCCGTCCTCGTCCGTGCCGCGAAGCGAGCTGGCTTTCTCGGTGAAGGGGCTCTTCTCGCGGGTATCGACCTTCGCCTCGGCGCGGGGCCTGGGGCGCGCCGTGGCCTTTCGTTCTTTCGCGTTGTTCGTGCCGCCGCGCGCCTCGGTCGTCGTCTCGACCCGACGTTCGGGGCTCGCCCCGAGAACCATCCACGCGCCGAGGCCGGCGGCGGCGAGGCCGAGCAGAGCGATTCCCGTGGCGATGCGGCGGCGGCGGTTCACGCGCGTGTCCTCCGGATCAGAGGCCGAGGTTCTTCAGGCGGTTCGCGTGCGAGCGGAAGACCGATTTTGGGTTCGTCTGGAAGGGCGCCGTGATTCCGAAGAGCTGGTTCACCTCGTCGAGGTGGTTCATCCGGTAATCGTCGCGGATGACGTCGCCGAGGTGCGAGCTGCACCGGCCGACGAGCCCGTCGTTCGCGTCGTCGTAGATGTACCCGGTGAGGCTAAACGGGTAATCGGAGACGTCGAGCACGTTCGTCAGCCTGGAGGTGCCGGACCACGAAAAGAACCGGACGCCATTCACCTGGTCCGCGCCCTCGCCGCACCACTCGGTGGGCAGGCCCGCGCCGTACATCGCATTGTAGGCCGCGGATCCCTCGGTGGAGAGCGACTCCAGGGAGGCGATGGAGTCCTGCGGGCTCGTTTGTCCCGACAGGAGGCCGATGATCGTCCCGAGCGAGTTCGCGAAGAGCGAAAGCACGGCCTGGGAGAACCCGCCTGCCTTGGTGTTGTCGAGGAGGAAATCGGCGACGTCTGCGCCCTGATGCGGCGAGCCCACGCTCGTCACGCTGGCGACGATGCCGGGCTTCATCGTGGACACGTAGCGGATGTCGAGGCCGCCGTGGCTATGGCCCACGAGGTTCACCTTCTTGGCGCCCGAGATGGCCACGATCTCCTCGACCTGCGCGAGGAGCGCCTCGCCGCGCGCCTCGGTGGAGGCGAACGCGGGCACCTGCGTGACGAAGACGCGCGCCCCGCCCGAGGCCAGCGACGACTGGATCCCGTGGAAGTAATCGACGACGCCGAAGAGCTCGTCGAAGCCCGCCATGCCGTGGCAAAGCACGATGGGGTATTTCGTCTGCGTGTACGTGTCGGTATATGCGTCGCTGCGCGACATCGACGTATCCTCCGCGGCCGCGAGCTGGGTCGGCGCCTCCGCGCTCCCACAGCCGCTCGCGAAGGCCGACGCGAGCATCGCCGCGCCGAAGGCCGCCGCCCGACCGAACCGAATCCCCTTCGAGCCAATGTTCAAGCGCATCTTCAGGCCTCCACCAGACCTTCATAGCACCGTCCATGCCAAAGTCTTTATTGACGCGTGGAGCCATTCATGACGCGGTGCGCTTGGAACAAGCCGTTGTGGCTGCAACGATGAACACGAATCGTGATCCAGGCTGGCTCTCGAAGGATCCAGGGTGGATCATCCGTGCACCAGTCCCCACGATCCACGTGCCTCACTGCAACTTGAACTTGAACGTGATGTTGTAGCGGACGCTCACGGGGCGCCCTCCGTACGTCAGGGGGCTGTAGCGCTGCTGCGCCAGCGTCGCGTTCACCGCCGGATCGAGGAACGGGTTGCCCTTGAGGATGCGGCAATCCCGCAGCCTGCCTTCCGTGGTGATCACGCATTGCGCGATGACCGTCCCCTCGATCCGCTGGCTCGCCGCAGGGCTCGGATAAGGCGGCTGCGCAGGGCCCGCGACGAGGACCGGGCGGCCCATCTCGGAGAGCCAGCTCAGCGTCGTGTCCGTGTGCGGAGGTTCCACTGGAATGGGCGCGGTTCCCTTCCCACCCGGCTCGCCCCCCGGCACGCCGTCCGGCTGCCCATTCGGATCACCCCCATTGCCCGTTCCCTCCGGCGTGGTCGACCCGTCTCCGGCTGCGGCGTCGGAGGCCGGCTCGTCGGGCGGATCGGGCTCGGTCGGCTCCAGGTCCGTCTTCGGCGGCTCGTTCGTCAGAATGGGGACCTGCGGGCGCTTGGGCCGTTGCGGCTTCGGCGCGCTCGCCGCAGCCGGTTTGGCGGGGCCCGGGGACCCGAGCAGCGCCGGCGGCTTCGGGGGCATTTGAAACACCACCACGGGTTCCTCCTCCGCCGAGGAGACCTTCTTGCCGGGCAACGCGAAAACGATGACCGCCACCAGCGCGTGCGCGGCAAACGACAGAATAGCTCCGGCGCCGAGGTGCGGACGAGCGCCCTCGTACCGGCCCATGGCCGATTCGAACACGAATGCCTCCTTTCCGGGACGAATGGACCGCCCCGGAGAAACCTATCTCAGGACCGACTCACTTCGGTAAAACGAGATTGACCTTGAACACGTACTCGATGGAAACGGGCCGCCCGCCCCGCGTCGCAGGCGAAAATCGCCACGTACGCGCGGCCGCGAGCAGCTCTCCATCCATGTGCGGCAAAGATTCCAGGATCCGACAGTTCTTCGTCGCGCCCTCGGCCGTGACCAGGCATTGCACGAGGGCCGTACCCTCCACGCGTGCCTGGAGCGCCTCGCGGGTATAGGAAGGATCCCGCCCACCGATACGTTTCGGCTGGGTCAAACCCGCCGGCTCCCGATGGATGGACCGCAAGATCTCCGCCGGCGCGCTCTGTTTGGCAGCCCGCTCGGCCTGGGGAGCCTCTGCGCCCCCCGCCGCGACCGCGCCGGGCACGTCCTCGGGCGCGCGCGCTTGTTCGGCGGAGGAAGGCTCGTCCACGACGGCCACCTGCCCGGGCTCGAGGACGACATTCGGGCCCGGACGCGGCACCGCAATCGGCGTGACGCCACGAACGCGCTCGTGCTCTTTCTTCTCCGCGTTCGGAGCAGGCGCAGGCGGGGGCGCAGGTTGGCCCGCGCCGAGCTGGAGTTCCGTATATTGCCGCGGCTCGTCCACGGAGCCCTTCGACATCTCCGGCCTTTGCATCGGCCGCGAGAGCAGCACGATTCCGAGCAGCACCACCTGCGCGCCCGCCACGAGCGCCACGCCGAGCCGGCCTTTCTGGAAAACCCCGATCGGCCGCCCCGTCGGTCCGAGGACACTCTGGAACAACAAATGCGGCGTCGCCTCCGCCGGCCGCTTCGACCTGGCCATTGCAGCGCGAACCTGCCGCGGCGCCTGCCGTCGAGGCGGCATGACATGTCGGGCCACGCCGACCTCGAGCGCCGGAATCTCCCGCGCCTTCGCCGTCCTTGAATTCTCGATTCCAAGCGCTGCCAGGGCGCGCGCCTTGGACCCGGCCGGCGCTCGATCGACCCGCGCCGAGCGCAAAAGGGCCGTCGCCGCGTCGTCCCCCTTCTCTTCGAGCAGCCTACGCATGTCGCTCACGGCCGCCCTCCCTTTCCGTTCGCCCCGACAACCCTCGCCGAGCTCTTCGCGAAGACCTCCCGCGCGCGCCTGAGCCGCGACGCCACCGTGCCCATGGGCAGGTCGAGCGCCGCGCTGATCTCCTGCATCGTGAGCTCTTCGAGCTCGAACAAGACGAGCACCGTACGCAGCTCCTCCGGCATGGCCGCGAGGACCTCGTCGAGGAGCGCACGCAGCCGCCGCTGCTCCACGATTTCATCGGGCCGCGGCCTTTCATCGACCCTCGAATGCGCGTCCCCGTCCCCCTCGGGCACCTCGCGCCGCCTTCGCTGCGACCGCTTTGCATGCGAAGCGACGTGCACCGCCGTACCCATCAAAAAGGCTTTCTCGCGCCCCCGCTGAATGACCGCGAGTTTCCCCGAGGCCACGACGAAGACCTGCTGCGCACAATCATCGAGCTCCGCCGCCTGCACGCCGAGCCGTCGCAGCGCGACATACACGGCGTCGAAATGATCATCGACCATCCCCCGCAGCCGCGCCTTCTCCGCGCCGCCCCCCGCCCAGCCCTCCTCGACCGCACTCGGCTCGTCCGCCTCGCAAACCTCAGCGCCCGCAAAGAGGATGTCCACGTCGGGGGAGACAAGGGTCACGGGGCAGCCCTCCACGCAGAGGAGAAACCCGCGGCCGCGAGGGTCGCGGCGAAGGTAGGCGGGTCGTGGGGGAGAGCGGGGGCCACGTCTCTACCATGCCCGGACAGGGGTCGGTTGATCACGAAAAATGTGAGGGGAGGGGCGTAGAGGGAAAATCCGCTGGATTTGAAGTGGTCCGCCCCCCTCGAAAACAAGATCCCCCTGCTCCACGAGGCCTTCCCCCCGGGGGATCACGCAAGCCGAGGCGGGGACAAGCCGCGGCGAGGCGGGGGGTGGAGCAGCGGGAGCGGGGGAATGTACGTTCGGATACGGGGACGACGGCGCCGGAGCAGGGGAATGGGCCGCGCGAGCTGGGGAGCGGCATGGGCGTGGGCATTTTTCGTGATGCAACGTCACGCCTTGTCCGGCAGCACCGCGTAAACGACCACGATCGTGTACTGCGCCCAGGCTGCGCCCGGCGCCTTGTGGTGGGTCACGCCGATATCCAGGTGGAGCGTCGGCTGCCGAAGGACCTCGTCCGGGAGCTCCAGTTCTTCGAGCGAGGACGTCTCGATCACGAACCCGCGCATTCCCATCCCGAACATTTCGGACGCGCGGGTGAGCACCCCGTTGAGCGCATCCACCGGCAGCGCCGTCCCCTGGTGCACCGCCGAAAGCTCCTCGTTCATGACCTGCGCGACATTGCCGAGCCGCAACGGAGCGGGCAGCCCGAGCCTCTTTCGGGTCTGCACGACGCGGGTCAAGAGGAGGTTCATGTCGTTCGTGTGGTTGTTTCCGTGGTGGAATCGGTACCCCATCACCAGCGCGCCGGTCATGCCCTGTTCGGTCATGATGAGGGGGCCAAATGCCACCTGCTCGATGTCCTTCGCGAAGAGCGTATTGCGCCCGATCGGCATTTCGAGCGCCGCCGTGAGCCATCGGCTGGCATCCAGGGTGGGGGAGAGCTCCGACATCAACGTCGCGCCTCGGATCGTCCCGCTGACGTCCCACCCCGCGAGCAGCCCGAGCGCGATGATATCGGACTTCTCGTTCGCCTCGATCGCCGCCGAAAAATAATGAGGCGCGAGCTTCGCCGCCGTGGCGGACTGGCGCGCGGCCAGGGTGACCTCCGAGAGCCCCGCCGTTTTGCGGACCTGGTTGAGCTGCTGGACAATCGCGGCCGTGAAGTCCTCGGGGGTCTTGAGCGGCGTGAAGGCCCCATAACGCGCTGGCACATAACTCGGCGGGACGTCGGGCGTGCGCCGCACGAGCGCCTGGGCGAACGTCGTCGCCAGCACACGTTTCGGCGGCGCATACAACATCTGCACCCACGCCCACTCGTCTTTGGGATCCGGCCGGCAAATGAAACGAAATTGCGGCCGGGGCATCGACATGTCGATTTCACAAGGCGCGACGGCGGCGCTGCCCTGATTGACGTAGGCCTCCACGAACTGCGCCTGGTCCTTCAGGCGCCCTTCGATCACCACCTCCCCCTGCGCGTTGGGCGTCAGCGAAAAGGGTTTGACCTGCGCTTTCTCACGAGCCATGACGAAATAGGCGACGACCCGGTCCTCCCGACGACCGAACCAGAAGCCGGCGATGTCCGCGCCCTGGCCGAGGCTCTTCTCCAGCGCCGTTCGCAGGCCGCCCGACGTCTTCGCGAAGATCTCTTCGTCCTTCACCTCGGCTGGGACTTTCAGATCGAAATGCTGCTCCTGGACCGCGGGGACGAGGTTGCCACATCCGCCGACCAGGAAGCGGTGCAGGCTCTGGTCCGGGTTCGCCCCGTGCTGGAGGTAAAACCGCCCGAGCTCCCGGGCGAGGCAGGCCATTGCGAGGTTCAGGCGGGGTCTCTCCGGACCACGGCCAGCGACCTCGGCGAACATGGATTCCCACGGGCCCGAGGGCTCCCAGGGCGTCTCCACGGCGTCGGCCACGGGCGCCATCTCGATGTCCCATTGGTCCGCCGCCCCCGCTGTCTTGGGGACCCGCGGCCTCATGGAGGGTTGTCCGCCGATGGCCAAAAGCGCCTCGCGGC
>JANMGF010000961.1:0-7535 GCA_031374535.1 Polyangium sp. (in: bacteria) | reverse complement strand
GCCGGCTGCGGCATGTGCCCATGAACAGAACAACAGGGAAGGATGTTTCCATGACGAACCCTCCGTTGCTCTCGGACGAACCCGGAGAGAAGGACGAGGAGGGGCGGGAACCACTACGAACTTCCGGGATGATGTACTAGTAGTGGCCCCGGGGGCAAATGGATCCCCACTTTTTTCGCCGAGCGGCTCGCCGTGGGTTCGGTAGGCAGCATGGACGGGTCAGTCGAACGGATGGTAACAGCAGAAGGTGACGGCTTGGGCGTCGTCGGGAGTCGCCTCGCCGATCGGCTGACCGCCGCTCGCGAGGCAGGAGCCCCCGGCGTAGTGTAGGTCCGTGATCGCCTTTGCGCCTACGGCCTTCCCCGGGGGGTAGAGGTTACTGCATTGCCCCCCGTACGAGGCAATCGTCTCCTCCGAGAATTGGGACACGCAGGCCGCGTCATCGAAAAGGCGGATCGTCGCGAGGCATGCGCTACCAGCGGGCGGACCACATTCGCATTTGGTACACTCCCGACCGTCATTGATGGCCAGCTCGGGATACAGCACGCGGGGGCCGTCCTGGTAGTTCGTCGGGCATTGCGCGTGTTTACCGGCGCGCCAAACGCATTGGAGCCACGGCAACGGGCGATCCGGCGCGCACGCTTCGCTGTCCCCGCAGCGCAGCTCGTCGACGTTCCCGCGGCACGAGATCCAGCGCTCCTTCCAGCCCGTATCCTTCCAGAACGCGGGGAGTTCATGTGTGGTGACCGCGCAGGCTTCGGCGGTCGGTCCTGGCAACGCGCCCACGGACACGGTCTGTGCGCAGAGCGTCGAGCTTCCCTCCGGGCACGTCGCGCCGGCCGTGATCCCGTTCGCGCTCGTGCAGCTCCCGTCCCAGCCTGGCGGTCCCCCGAAGGGCAAGGCCGTAGCATTCGGGTCATTGCACGAGCCGGCGCGGATCTGGATGTCGGTGGGGAGGTCCGTACACGTTCCCTCGGACTTTTCGCATTTGCAGATGTCGCACGACGCTGGCGGCGCGACGAGTTCGGTATAGCCTACGAATTGAAGCGTCAGGTCATCCGGACAGCTCCGGTCCGGATCGTCGGTCGACGCAGGGAGCAGGAGATCGGGCCATCGGCTCCAGAGGAGCGCGTCGGAGCCTTCCGGGAATGGCACGCAGCGGCCGGGACATTCTGGAGGCTCGGCGTCGGCGTCCGCGCCGGCGTCATCGTCGTCTGCACAGCGGCCGTACGGGTACAAAGGATCGTCCGCGCAACGGTCTGCGACGAAATGTGGCTCTCCCGTGCATCCCTGGATGGCGACGAAACCAGAGCCCAACATGAGGAAACTCGTGAGGCACAGCTTGTAGTAAAATACGCGTCGATTGTTCATGTTCAAAACTCCCATGTTCCCATCACACTACCGCCGATCATGATCGGGGGATGATCTGCTACGGTCGCCTGATCCGCGACAACACGAATTCCCCTGTCCAGGCGGACGACATCCGCCGCCACACGAACACCAAACGCGTCGCCGATGGGAATCAGTGCCCCTGCACGGCCGCCCAAGCCCGGGGTAAACAGCGTAAACGATTTACCCTGGAAAGCTGTCTCGTCGAACGCAACAAAGATCGCACCGAGATGCCCCGTGGCGCATCCGAAGAACCAACGCCAATGCCCGCACACGCTCACTAGGGCGCCAACGGTCGAGCCGTTGATGGGCTCTCCACCAATCCCCGACGTCAACCAAGCGGCGCGTAGGTCTAGGTCAAGCGAGAGCACCTCGATCGGCCGTATACTCCCATGCAGGGCAACGCCGACGGCCGGCGCCCACGTCGCCACACCCGACACCACGGCCACGCCGCCGCCCACGGAGCCGCGCCTCTGCTTCGGTCTTTCCTCCCCTTCGACACCTCCGAAGATCGGCTTCCGCGCCGGAGGCTCGTCCTCCTCGCGAGGAATGTCTGCGGGCCTGTCATCGTCAAGCCCCGGCATCACTTCACCCTTCTTCCGGCGCCTGAAAAGCCGCTCCGGCTTCGTGGGCAGCCCATTCGGCCAATGCCATGACAGCACTGTCGTTGCCTCGCCACCCTCGGGACAGGTGCGCTCGGCACGGGCAACGCCTCGCTCCTCGGACTTCCCTTCGAGGACATGCTTGCCGGGGGCCACGAAGAGCTTGAACTGGCTCCCGTTCTCCTTGTGAAATGCTCCGCCGTCGATGGACACAACTGCGTCGCTGAGGTTTCCCTTTACGTAAAGCAAACAAACGGTAGGCCGGATCCGTTTGAATACCTTGAAAAATTCGTCATTCTCCGGCCCCACACCCCCGCCGCGCTCGATGGCTTCCATCAGGTTGCGCGCTCCGCGGGCCGGTTGCCCTGCGGCTACGAGAGTGAGGCCCAACCGCCCCACGACCGTCGCGTCGTTCCGGAGCTTCAATGCCTCGCGATACCCCAGTTCTGCGTCCGCCCACCGGCCTTGCTTGCGCGCTGTGTCCGCGAGTTTGACCAGAGCGGACACCGCAGCATCCACGGCCGCGGGGTCAGGGGGAGGCGTCGCGTCTGGCCCCGTCGGACGCCCGACGGCGGGGCGCGGCGCGGGCGTGGCCTCGTCGGCGTAGGAAGCCGCTGCCGCGAGGAGAGAGCCCGAGAGGGCAGCAACCAGGACCAACCAGCGCGCCATTTGCCGAGCATCCTACACGGATTTGGTGCGTCGGGGCAACAGCCCGCTTGAAGAAGTGAAAGCCGACGCGGCGCCGCCCTGTCTTTGTGGGAGACCAACGCCGACACGCCGCGTCAGCTTTCGCGGATCCACATACTGCGGACAAACCCAGATGTCAAGCCCCTATGCTCCCGCGACGAACTCCCGGGATCAGGCGCGCGCAGAGCGGCAAAGCATCACGCGCTCGACAGGCAGAACGGCAGCGTTTGGCAAGCCAAGCATGGCGAGCGCTTCGGCCCGCGCGCCTAGCTCCGAGGCACGGATGAGTCTCGCGTGCAGTTCTGGCGTGATGGCTCCGCGTACGCGCTCCAGCTCCGCGACAAAGGCGTCATCGTACGCGCGGAGGGGGGCGGGCTCGCCGCCGCGAAGCGCGGCCCGTAGCGCGCCTTGCCAGTGCTGGCGGAGCGCGCGCCACGTTCCGTGTCGATTTAATGCTGTTCGAGGATGCTCGGCTCCGCCCCAGGGTCGAGCGCAAGGGTCGCGTCGAGCCGGGCACACCGTTCAAGGGGGAAGGCGTCGAGCGGTAGCGGCGTGGGCGCTATGGCGGGAGCAACCGCGGGCGCAGGGGTAGGGACGGACGCGGGGGACGACTCGGAGGCGGGAGAAGGCGCCGCGACGGGGCCGAGGAGCTGCGGCGGCGGGATCGCGGACGGCGCACGGGCTGCACGGTCGAGGATGGGCGGCGCGGGGAGTCTCCTTGCACCCGAAATTTGCCAAGAAATTACGCGGCCTTCTATGGATAAGACATTATCAGTCCGGACCGTCTCCGTACCACGCTTGCCATGTTCGCAGCAGCGCCGGTAGAAAGAAGACGCCATGTTCGCAGCAGCGCCGGTAAAAAGAAGACAGTGGCTGCCGAGCACGGATAGCTCGGGTCAGGCGGTCATAGCCCGGCACGCTAAATCCGATGGCATAACCCCCAAGGGGTTGGCATTTCCGCTTGCCCTTCCTCGCACTCTCCTCCCGCGCAGGCGGGCTGTTCTCACTCATCTCGACAGAGGTACACGATGGCTACCCTCGACAATTCCAGGCGCGTCCGCCTCCAAACGACCCTCTGCGGCCTCGATATCCGGCGGGCGACCTCCGACGGGCGTACGCTTTCGGATCCTGGCCGGCCCGTGACCGAGCAAGCTGCGATCCTGCGCGCGCTCGCGGTGTCCGCGGAGGAGGTGAGCTGGCTCGTTGGACACGTCGAGGGAGAGGCGGCCCAGCGTATTGCCATCGCCCTCGGCTCCACAGATGTGCTCGCCCTCCCTGCCGCGATCCGCGAGCAAGGCGGGACTGAAGCCATTGCCCCCATCGTCCACGCGCTCGCTTCTCACCGGGTCGCGGGAATCGAAGGCGCTCTCTCGTCCCTGAACTCGTCCCTCTCCGCGGCCGAGACAGCGTGGGCAGATGCCGAGGCCCGAGCACTGACGGACGTTATGGCAACCGACCCGAGAGAAACCTCGGCTGTCGAAGCGGCGCATGCGGCTCTGCCTTCGGGCGTGAACGCGCTGTTTCTCCGCGGGGCCGCATTCGAACAGCAACCGCGCGGTTTGCGTTTTCGCGCCGCGCTCGGCAGCGCCCACGTTCCCCATGAGCACAAGCAAGCTCTTCGCTCGGCGCTTCATGCACTCGGGATCCGCGCAGACTCACAGACCTTCGAGCAGGAGTGGCAAGCGCTCGCCGAAAAGAAGCAGCAGCTTGAAGACCTCGGTGCCGCTCGACCGGAGCAACCTTCATCGCCCGTGTCGCCCATCGGCTACCTGCACCTCGAACGCCTGAGCCACGCCCCCGCGGGCATCGAGCACGGCGAGCTTCTCTACTCGCTGCCCCTCGCGCCCGGGGAGCGTGTCGCGATCGTCCACAAGGAATGGTCGAATACGGAAGAAGAGTTTCACAAGCTCGTCGCCGACCAATTCGAGGACTACTCGGAGCGCGGCGTCGTCGACAAGACGGACATGGCCGAAGCCACCGAGACGCAAAGCATGCACTCCACCGCGTTCTCGGTGGCCGTCACGGGGAGCGGCGGGCTCGGTCCGATGAGCACGTCGGTCGCCACGTCGTTCGGCGCGTCGGACATGGACATGTCGTCGCGCAAGGCGTCGCTCACGCATTCGCAGACGCTCACGAAGAAGGCGTCTGCGCGTGTTCGCAAGGAGCACCGCACGAGCTTCCGACTCGCCAAGAAGACGCACGTCGAGGACCAGACGGTGCGATGGGTGAAGAACCCCGACCCGATCCATCCGGTTCGCTACGATTACTACCAGCTCCTCCGCAAGTGGCGCGTCGATCTGCGCCGCTATGGCGTGCGTCTCACGTATGACCTCACGATCCCGCAGCCTGCCGTCGACCTGCTCGGCGTGTACCGCGAGATCGGGCAGCTTGACGTCGAGCTCGAAAAGGGGTTCACGTTCAACCTTTCGCCGGGGAGCGTCACGCGCACGAACTGGCGCGCGCTGGCCGAGCAATACGGCGCGGCCGTCGTGCCTCCGCCGCCGCTCCTAACGGCCGTGCAGAGCGCGAAGCTGCTTGGCCCCTATGCGGCCGATGACCCGAACCGCGATCACGTCGACGAGCTTCGCGTCGCCGTGCCCGAGGGGTACACGTTCCACTCGTTCCACGGGAAGGGCCTTTCGTACTCCAAAGAGCCCGAGTCGCTTTTTCCTGGGGTTGTCGTGCACAAGCTCCACGACGGCAATTTACCCATTGCCGAGATCGTCTTCGGCGTGTACGCGAACGACGTCCGTCTCGCGCTGGCCTCGGTGCGGGTTTGGTTCCAGCTCGGGGCCGAAGCCGAGAACTCGTGGCGGCTCTCGGTGTTCAACGCGCTGCGAGAGGCGGCAAGCAAGGCGTACCTCGAACGGCGGCAGATGCTCGAGGCGCGGCGCGCACACCTGCTCGGGCAGCTCGAGCAGATGGACGCGCTCACGCTTCGAAAGCTCGAGCGCGAGGAGCTGATGAAGGGCGTCTTGCGATGGCTCTTTGGGCCGAAGATCGACTTCGCGCCGGCCGTGGCGGGGCCGCTCTACGATGCGGACGGGACCATCCTGCCGCACGTGCAATATGTGGTGCTCCACCACGGGAGCCTGATATCCTTCCTGCACCAGGCGATCGAGTGGGAGAACATCAACTACTTCCTCTACCCATACTTCTGGACGCATGCGGGGACATGGGCCGAAAGGCTGCGCCTGCACGCGAACGATCCTGTGCACGAGGCGTTCCTGCGCTCGGGCGCGGTCCGCGTCGTGTTGCCCGTGCGGCCTGGATGGGAGCGCGCGTTCCTCACGTTCATGACGACGGGCGCGATGGATACGGTGCTGCCGGACGATCACCCGTACATGACTATCGCCGAGGAGCTCGAGAACTACGCCAAGACGAACTACCCCGGCATCGTGCCGGCAAACGCGGACGAGGTCGATCCGGACGCGGCGACCGCGGCGGCCGAGGGGATCCTCATCGGATCGTGGTACGAGTACACGCCGACGAGCGGCGTGGACATCAAGGTCGGGGAGAGCGCGCCGACGGAAGGCGTGTTCGCGCCGCCCGCGTTCCAGCCGGAGAACGGCGCATGGGCGAAGCTCGGGCCGCTCGTGGACGCCGTGGAAGGGCTCATCGTGGCGCTGACGCAGAAGATCGTCGGCGGGGGGCCGTAGGCGCCATGGGGACGGAGTACGTGCTGACGTTCTTCGGGTACAGCGGCGATCCGGTTGATACGATCGACTTCGATACGGGCAAGGACACCAACAAGCAGTTCGAACTCGTCGCGAACACGATCGGACGCATGTCGAAGAACCGGAGCCCCTCGCTCCATTTGCCCCCAGCGATTCAAAGCTGGAGCTACTGGAAGATTCTCATTGGCGCCACGGATGGTTTACAGGCTGTCGCGGGGCCGGACGCTCGCATCAAGGAGCTACACATCTGCTGCCATGGCGGAACGTCGATGTTGTCGCTTGCCATGGACTTCCAGAAAGGTAACCGGATCAGGAAGCGGGCCATGGCGTTCAATGCACGTGCCCGGGAGGTTGGGGATGACCAGGCGCGCCTCGAAGCCTTTGACGCCGAGGACGCGTGGGTATCGGGCACGCTATCGGTCCTGCCGACGAAGAATGGAGGACCGGACTACGAGCACGGGCGGTGGAAGGCGAAAGAAAAATTACGTGGCATGTTTGCACCAGGGGCCTATGTCCACATCTGGGGCTGTAATCCAGGCGCGATACATGCGAAGTTCGGGCAGCTCCCGGAGTCGAAATACTACCATCCTGAGGTGGATGTCTACCTCAGACGATTCGGCTGGCACGAGACGCACGCCGGTATCGCACGGGACATCGCTATCCATCTGGATGTTCCGGTAACGGCCGCACGTCTCTTGCCTGGAAAACACTCCGGCGGATTGGAGTTCTGGGTCCGCCAGGGCGGCGCGATTGTGAAAACGGAAGCCCGAAGAAGATACAGCGAGCCGATGTGGCTCTGGGCCATTCCGAACTCGGAATGGGTGACGTACAACCGCCGCGGAGACCCGGAGCCTACCGTCCGGATCTTCGATATGCACAAGGCGCCACACGAAGTGGCTGGTGGAAAACCGCCCACGTGGTTCACGAGCCTTTACCGATGAGACGCCCCGTCCTGCTTTTGGGGTGCTGTTGTTTCATCCAGGCATGCTCGCGCTCGCCCGCATCCGCCGAGACTCCGTCGTCCTCATCGAGCGCCCATCACATGGTGTTCGAGGTGCCCGAGCGCATGCTCGAGCACGTACGGCAAATCGCTTGGGACTACCTATACCCCCCCAGGCCCCCCGGCCCCGAAGACGCATGGAAGGACCGCCTTGGGCCGCCCCTGGCCAGCCTGCCGCTG
>JANMGF010000949.1:0-2173 GCA_031374535.1 Polyangium sp. (in: bacteria) | reverse complement strand
GGCCCCGATGACGACGAAATCCGACAGCAAGGAGAAGGTTTACCAGTCCGCCGACTTCGACAAGACGCCGCCGCGCCCGCGCGTCGTCATGCCGGAGAAGCTGATTCATCGTCAGGTCGAGGGCGACGGGCAACGCGACGCGTACTCGAAGGAGCGCAAGCACCCGGTCTTCTTCGTCGACCTGCCCTCGAAGTGCATCAGCATGACGATCGGCCACCTCGATCCGGGGCAGTCGTCGAACCGGCACCGCCACACCTACGAGACGATCCTCTACGTGCTCGAGGGCGAGGGGTACTCGGTCGTTCACGATCAAAAGATCGAGTGGAAGACCGGCGACGCCCTCTACATCCCCGTCTGGGCCTGGCACAACCACGTCAACACGAGCACCACCGGCATCGCCCGCTACCTCGCCTGCGAGAACGCGCCGGTCCTCCAGAACCTCGGCGGCGTCGCGCTCCGCGAGGAGCTGCCCGAGAAGGGCATGAAGGATCCCGAGTGATGCCTTCGCCCCCCACGCGCAGCCCGGCGTAGTACGCTGGAACGATGCAACGACCCCTCTTCCCTCACCTCCTCCCCGCTCTCGCGCTCGCGGCCTTCGTCGCCGGCTGTTCCAAGGACGAGCCGAACCCGAACGCGGCGCCCGTCTCCTCGTCGCTCGCCCCCGCGAAGCCGAAGACCGAAGCGGGCAAACCCTTCGTCGTCGACACGCAGGGCGCGAAGACGGGCTTCATGATGGATGCGCCCATCGAGAAGATCTTCGGGGAGGCGGACGGGGCCGTGTCGGGCGAGCTCTTCGTCGACTTCGAGGACGTCACGCGATCGACGGGGCTCCTCAAGATCGACCTCGACAAACTCGTCCTCTACCAGCAGAAGCGCGCGGACGAGAACGCCGCGTTCAGCGAGCGCACGAAGAGCGATCTGCAGAACGAGCACGCGAGGGACTGGCTCGGGATCTGCAAGGGCGTCGCCGAGGCGGAGCGGCAGAAGCACCGCATGATCGAGTTCAAGGTCTCGAAGATCGAGGTCACCGGGCCAAAGAGCGTGGCGGCTCTTTCGGGCGCGGAGCGGGCGATGAAGCTCAAGGTCTCGGGGGACTTCCGCTTGCACGAGCGCACGGTGCAGAAAAACGCCGAGCTCGACGTCACGTTCGTGATGGAGGGCGACAAGGCGACGGCCGTGCGCGTGAAGACGACGGCGCCCATCGCGGTGAACCTCGACGAGCACGACGTGCGCCCGCGCGACACGCTCGGCGTGATCCTGCAGAAGACCGCCGACGAGCTCTCGACGCTCGGCAAGAAGGTCTCGAAGGACGCGATGGTGACGCTCGATTTTCAGGCCAAGCCGAAGTGATGGGGGCGCCGGGCGCGAAGCGGGGCGATCGGATCGTGGGTGTGGACACGCACGTGCTGCTGGTGCCTTCGCCCGGCGGTCCCGTGCCCACGCCGACGCCGATGCCTTTCGGGGGCGCGCTCGAAAAGGACCTCGCGTCGAGCGTCTTTCTCGAAGATCAGGCGGCGGCCACGGTCGGGTCGGGGGCCTCGAACGCGCCTCCCCACGTGCCCGCCGCCGGCCCGTTCCAGAAGTCCCCCTCGAACGAGGGCGCCGTGGAGCGGGGCAGCGGCTCGGTTTTCATCGAGGATCGCCCCGCCGCACGCGCGGGTGACCCGGCGAAGACGTGTAACGATCCCGCGGACGCGCCAAAGGGCGTGGTGGTCGGGAGCGGCACGGTGCTCATCGGGGACTGACGTCGAAGGGCACGCGCGGCGGGCGTTGGTTCGCGCGCGGGGCTGTGATATCGGTCTTTGTGCGTCCTTCCGGAGGCTATCCTCTCGTACGAGAGCGCTCCTAACCGCGGACGAACAGGGTCGCGATGAGCTACGTCGTCAAATCGGGGGATACGCTCGGGGCGATCGCCAGCCGCAATGGCACGACGGTGCAGGCAATCCTGGCGGCCAACCCGCAGATCTCGAATCCGAACGCGATCTCCGTAGGCCAGCAGATCAGGATGCCCGGTGGTGGTGGTGGTGGTGGAGGAGCCGCTCCGTCCCCGGCCCCGTCCGCGAGCACGTACACCGTGCGCTCGGGCGACACGCTGGGCGCGATCGCGAACCGGAACGGCACGACCGTCAACGATATCCTCGCGGCGAACCCGCAGATCCGGAACGCGAACGCG
>JANMGF010000947.1:0-5854 GCA_031374535.1 Polyangium sp. (in: bacteria) | reverse complement strand
TCCTTCGCCCGCAGCGCGGCGCGCGCTTGCACGGCGGCATTGCCTCGCCGGAGGATCTCGACGCGGACCTCGAGCGGCCCGGCCGGGACCGGATTGCAAAAAAGAGCCGTCGCCGAGACCGGGCGATAGGTCGCGTCCCCGATCGCGGCCTCGATCGCGCGGAGGGCCACGGTCATGAGCACGCCGCCCGAGGGTAGGTTCCAGCTCCAGGCGTCGGGCAGCAGCGTCGTGTAATGGCCGGGCGAACCAGAGGCGGGCGTGACGGCGGTGTCGAGGGAGAGATCGGAGGGCATCGGATCCGGTTTGTCGAAGGAAGGGAGGCTGTTCGAGGATTCAGCTCGAGGCAGAGGTATAATGGCCGATCGCCCGTGTCCAGACGAGCCGCGCCAGCACGGCGAGCAGGGCCGCGCCGAGGATCGAGCCCACGGCGGTCTGTGCGCCGAGCGAGCCGAGCAGGGCTTCGGCCGGGTAGGTCGTCATCACGCCGAGCGGGATGACGAAGGTGAACACGATCTTCCAGACCCCCTTGAACACGGACACGGGCCAGCGCGCGAAATCGAAGAGCGAATCGAAGAGGTATGCGAGGTTGTCCACGCGAACGACCCAGAATGCCGCGGCGATGACGAGGATCCAGATCGAATAAAGGACCACCGCGGCGGCCGCGAGCATGGCGACGGCGGTGAGGACGCCGCCTGCGCTGGGGACACGCCCGAGGCGCACGAACGCGAGGGTGACGAGCGCGACCCCCGCGAGCGCGTCGAGCACGCGGAAGACCTCGAACTTGGTGGTGGAGACGAGGAACTGCGCGTCGGCGGGCTTCAGCAGCACGAAATCGAGCGTGCCCTCGCGGATCTGGCCCACGACCGCGAGGAGCGAGGGGTTCACGGCGCCGTCGAGCACGCCCCGGAGCAACGTGAAAAAGCCGACGACGACGAGCGCGGTCTCGTACGTCCAGCCCCCGACGGGCGGCCGGTCGTGAAAGGCGATGTGGAAGGGTACGAGGCCCGCGGCCGTCCAGAGCAAGGCGAGGGTCCCGCTGACCACGAAGTCCCAGCGATACTGCATCGCGAGGGTCACCGATTTCCGGAGCTGGAGGCCGAGCAGGGACAGATACCGCATCGCGCGTTCGCGCGGGAAGCTAGCATGCCACAGGGCACATGAGGGTATACTCGCGCCCCCGTGCCCCCGCGCCTCGATGAAGCCCGTGAAACGAGCGCCAAGGCGATCAGCCCCTACCGCGCCGCGCAGACGTTCGGCCGGCCGGTCGCGACGTACCGCCCGAGCAAGCTACGCCGCCTGTCCTCGCTCGTCGTCGGATCCTCCACGGGCCTCGCCGCGATTGGGTCGCTGCTCTCGCCGCTCGGAGGTGGCTCGGATCCCGGTCTCTGGGTCATCGCGCTCCTTGTGGCGGGGATGTTCGGGACCGTCGCGACCTTCGCGTTGCGTACCTTTTTGCGAGACCTGCGGTCGCTCGTGACGGTGCACGACGAGGGGATCGGCATCACGATTCACGGGGGAAAACACGTGCTTTCGTGGGACGACGTGACCGGGACCTGGGCGCGACTCTACGAGCCCGTACATTCCCCGGAGTTCATCGTGCGCCTCGGGACGCGGGACGGCCGGTTGATCGAGCTGCCGGCGGAGCTCGAAGGCGCGCGTGATCTCGCCGTGCGGGTGCAAAACGCGACGGCGGCGCGGCTGCTCGTCGAGGCGGAGTCCGCGCTCGATGCGGGAGAGAGCCTCCGGTTTGGCCCGATCGTGGTCGATGGGTCGGGTATTCACTTCGGGAGGGGCGGTTCGCCGTGGAATGACGTCGACGCCATGCAGCTCTCGTTTCGGTGGCTCGAGGTGCGGCTCGCCTCGGGCAAACGGATTCTCCTCCCGACCGAGGAGGTGCGAAACGTGGGGGTTTTGCTCGCCGTGGCGGGGCGATTCGGGGTGGGGCGATTGGCGGGAGGACCGGCCTAAGCGCGCTTCCTTTGTTGTCGCTCCCGCACCCAATCCAGGATCCGGATCAGAAAGAGCCCCGTGAGCACTGCGCCGTAAATCGCCGGCTCCGTCACGTCCTTCTTCACCCGGAGCACGAAATGCACCACGCCGAGGATCGCGACCACGTACGCGAGCCGGTGCAATCGTTTCCACCGGACGAACCCCAGACGTTTCAGCGCATTCGAGGTCGACGTCAAGGCCAGCGGGACGAGCAGGACGAGCGCGGCGAACCCTACGAGGATGAACGGTCGTTTCGTGATGTCCTCGAGGATCGCGCGCAGGGCGAGGCCCTGGTCGACCGCCGCATACACCAGGAAATGCGCGCAGACATAAAAGAAACCGAGCAGGCCGAGGGATTTACGGATGCGGATCGGCCACGTCCATCCCGTGGCGATCTTGAGGGGCGTCGCGGCGAGGGAAAGGACGATCAGCGTGAGCGCGAGCAGCCCGAGCTGGTTCATCGCCTCGGAGATCGGGTTTGCCCCGAGGTCTCCTTTCACGGCGCGCGCTAAAAGGAGCACGGCCGGGGCGAGCCCTCCCGTGACGACCGCGGGTACGAGCCAGCCGAGTTTGCCTGTGCTGGTCGCCATCAGTAATACATCCGGAGGTCCATGCCCGCGTAGAGGGGCGCGACCTCTTCCGCGTAGCCATTGAACATCAGCGTCGGGCGTTTTTCCAGGTCACCGATCCGCCGTTCCATCGCCTGGCTCCAGCGCGGGTGGGGGACCTCCGGGTTCACGTTCGCGTAAAAACCATATTCGCGCGGCGCGGCGAGGTTCCACGAGGCGGTCGGTTGATTCTCGACGAGCGCGATCCGCACGATCGACTTGATCCCTTTGAACCCGTACTTCCACGGCACGACGAGCCGCAGCGGAGCGCCATTTTGCCCTGGCAGCGATTTCCCGTAGAGCCCGGCCGCGAGCATCGTCAAGGGGTGCATGGCCTCGTCGATCCGTAATCCCTCGCGGTAAGGCCATTCGAGCACGTCGGTGAGCTGGAAGGGGAGCTGCTCCGGATCCATCAGCGTCGTGAAGGAGACGTATTTCGCGCGTGACGTCGGCTCCAGGCGCTCGAGGAGCTTGCCGAGCGGGAAACCGAGCCACGGAATGACCATGGACCAGGTCTCGACGCAACGCATGCGGTAGACGCGTTCTTCGAGGGGAAACCATTTCAAGAGCGTATCGATGTCGACGCGCTGCGGTTTCTTGATCTCGCCCTCGAAGACGACGGTCCAGGGGCGGGGCTTCAGCGTCTTCGCGTTCCGGGCGGGGTCTTCCTTGTCGAGGCCGAGCTCGTAATAGTTGTTGTACGTCGTCACGTCCTCGAAGGGCGTGCGTGGTTCGTTGGTGGTGAAAGGATTCCGCGCTTCGGCCGAGCCCGCGGGCGCGGCGGGCGTGGCAGCCGCGGAGGGGAGGGGCGGGGGCACGAGCTCGGGGGGCAGGGGCTCGGCGGCGATCGTGGCGCGTCGGCCTCGGCCCGTGAGTGTGATGAGGCCCGTGCCCATCGCCGCGGCCGTGCCGACGAAGAGGCCCGCGCTCTTCAGGATCTCGCGGCGGCGCAGGTAACGTGCTTCGGGCGTGATCTCGGAGCTCGGGGGCGGCGGGGGCAGCCTGCGCATGGATGTATTGTAGCGCGATCCGCGTTGCGGCGTCGCGCACGACGTACGATGATCGGCCGCATGAAAGTCTTGGTCTTCGGGGCTTCGGGGCCCACGGGTCGGGAGCTCGTCGCGCAGGCGCTCGACGCAGGGCACGAGGTGCGGGCATTCGCGCGGACGCCCTCCGCCGTCAGCGCGTGGTCGCCGCGGCTCGAGCTCGTGCAGGGCGACGTGCTCGAGTGGGGCCAGGTGGGGCCTGCGATGCGTGGCATCGATGCGGTGCTCTCCGCCCTCGGGACGGGCAGGGATCTCGGCGAAACGAATCTTTTTTCGGATGGGACCGCGTCCATCCTGTGGGCGATGGCGGAGGCGGGCGTGCGCAGGCTCGTGTGCGTGACGTCCGGCGGGACGATCGAGGATCCGAACGAGCCGTTTTTCTTCCGGACCGCGGGCCGATTCATGTTGCGGAACGTGTTCGCGGATCAGAAAAGGGCCGAGGAGCGGCTGCGCGCGAGTGATGCCGCGTGGACGATCGTGCGCCCGCCCCGCCTCCTCGACGGCCCGAAACGAGGCAATTACGAGATCGAGAAGGAGGGGCCCGCCGGCAAGAAATACGAGGTGAGCCGGGCGGACCTCGCCGAGTTCATGGTGAGCGAGATGGTGGCGAAGAGATTCGTACGTGCGGCCGTGGGAATCGGGTATTAGAATGGGCGACGTGAACGAAACCGTGCTCGAAACGCGCCCGCTCGGCTTCCCCTGGGAGACGACCGATCCCTTCCTGTTTTGCGTGCACCACGATGACGCATACCCCGCGGGCAACGAGCGGCTGGGGCCGGCGGCGTCGCTCGCCGGGCGTGACCTCGGCCAGGATTTCGCGGGCAAGGACGGCTGGCGCATGTACCACGGACAGGTCGTGCCCGGCTTCCCGCAGCACCCGCACCGCGGATTCGAGACGGTGACCATCGTGCGGCGCGGGCTCATCGATCATTCGGATTCGCTCGGCGCCGCGGCGCGTTTCGGCAGGGGCGACGTGCAATGGCTCACGGCCGGGGAGGGCATCTCTCATTCGGAGATGTTCCCGCTCCTCGACGCGACGAAGCCGAACCCGCTCGAGCTTTTTCAGATCTGGCTCAATCTCCCGGCGGAGGACAAACTCGTGCCGCCGCATTTCGCGATGTTGTGGAGCGGCGACGTTCCGCGCTGCGTTTTCCTCGACGAAGCGGGCCGTTCCACGGAGGTCACCGTCATTGCGGGGGAGCTCGACGGCAAACGCGCGCCCTCGCCGCCCCCTCGCTCGTGGGCGTCGCGGCCGGACACGGACGTCGCCATCTGGAGTTTGCGTTTGGCCCCGGGCGCCACGTGGACGATGCCCAAGGCCACGCATCCGGAGACGGTGCGCACGTTGTATTTCTTCCGGGGTTCGTCGTTGCAGATCGCCGAGCAAACGTTCTCCAGCCACGCGGCGGCGAAGATCCGGAGTGATGTCGATGTGCGGCTCGAGGCGGGCAGCGACGAATGCGAGATCCTCTTGCTGCAAGGGCGTCCGATCGGGCAGCCGGTCGTGCAGTACGGCCCGTTCGTGATGAACACCCGCGAGCAGATCCAGCGCGCGATGATGGATTACCAGCGGACGCGTTTCGGGGGATGGCCGTGGCCGAGTGATGATCCGGTCCACGGGAAGGAAGAGGGACGGTTCGCGCGGCATGCGGATGGGAAGGTCGAGCGGATGGGGCGATGAGAGACGGGGCTCTGGCCTGGTTTTGCCTGGATCCGCTTCTTCTTGACAAGCAGTCCAAGGGATTTCTAGCGTCCGTGTGGCGACGATGAGAACCCTCCCGGAGCTTCTTGAGACGCTCGATCGTGTCCTCGATGCGGACGCTGCTCGGCGCCAGAACGCGGACCACGTGGGCGAAAAGGCGTCGACGATCGGGAGGAGGCTTCCGCTCGTGCATCGGACGTTGAAACAGGGCGAGCTCGACGAGGCGGTTCAGGCTGGCGAGGAGGACGCGACCTCGTGGCTCGGCGTGTTGCGACGCCGCACGTTCGTCGCGCGCATCCCGCCATGCACCTCACGCGAGAAAGCCGCAGGCATCCCGAAAGCTGCCTACTTTTTCCTCGGATGCGGCGCGTACCCCGAAGGACTCGTGGGGTTCGTCCTGGATGCCGGATCGGTGCTGTCTCTCCCGTCTTCGTTCACGCCCTTCGACACGGGATCGCTCAGCAAGCATGCTCGGCCGACGGATGCGACCGAGGCGGACGCGTGGGACG
>JANMGF010000930.1:0-2907 GCA_031374535.1 Polyangium sp. (in: bacteria) | reverse complement strand
GCGCTTCGGCGTCGGGCTCGACCCGCGCCTCGGCTGGTTCCTCATGGAGCTGCCCGCGACGCTCTCGTTTCTGTACTTCTATCTCCGCGGCCCGAACCGCGGGCAAATCGTCCCGCTCGTTTTCCTCGGGATGTGGCTCATCCACTACGGCAACCGCGGGTTCTATTTCCCCTTCTCGATCCGCGTCCCGAAAGGCCAGCGCTCCACGTTCGGGCTCCTCGTCGTCGGCACGGGCGTCTTCGTGACCTCGGCGCACGGCTACCTGCACGCGGACTTCATCACGCGGCTCGGCCCGCATTATGGCATCGAATGGCTCCGCGACCCGCGCTTCATCGTGGGTTTCGTACTGTATTACATTTCGCTGTACTTGACCTTGCGCTCGGACTCGATCCTGCGCAACCTCCGCACCCGTGAAGAGATCGCTTCGGGCGAGCGTATCTATCGCTTGCCCCGCGGCGGCCTCTTCGAATGGGTCTCGAGCCCCAGTTACCTGACCGAGCTCACGGGCTGGGCCGCGTTTGCCCTCTGCACGTGGTCCCTCGCCGGCGTCTTCATCTTCGCCATCAGCGCGGCGAACCTCGTGCCCCGGGCGATCGCCACGCACGCGTGGTACCGAGAAAAATTCCCCGATTACCCGCCCGAGCGCCGCGCCCTCCTCCCGTTCGTCTTCTAAACCGCGTTCAGGATCCCCAGCTCGACAAGACCCACGAGCCCCACGAGCAGCCGCCGATCCCCGAGCGGCGCCGCTGCCTTCAGCATGGAGAGAGCCTCGTGCGCGGCGCGCGGGGTCCGCAGGAAATCGAGAACGCCCTGGAGGGCCTTCGGCGGCAGGAGCGACTCGACCGGCGCGACGACGAACAAATCCGGCTCGCTTCCGTCCCAGCAAAGGTTTTTCCGGGGATCCAGGGTGATCGGCGTATTCTGCCAGTCGATGACCTGGCGCCGCTTCCAGAAAAGTGCCTCCGAAAAACGCGTTTCCTTGTCGTAATAGCTGGCTCGACGATCCAGGTGGCTCGCCAGAAAAACCGCCGGATCCGTGCCCGCCTCGGGTAACGCCTCCGCGCCCTCGGCGAGCGCGCGATCGATATCGTTCGCCGCCTCGATCGCCGAACGAAACCCCCGCACCATGCCGTCCCCGGCAAGCGGATCCCCCGCGACCTCGGCGTCCCCCACGGCGCACCACCGCTTGCCCCGGCTCGGCAAAAGCAAACCCGCATCGGCCCGCACCACACGCGGCGGCTCTTCCAGCGTGTTTCCCTCACCGAGCGCCCGCACGTGGAGCGTTCGTTCGAATGCCCGGCGAAACCGCGCCGCGACGTCCGAACCATCGATCGCCGCGGCCACGTCTGCGTCTGTGATCAACACGAAAAGCAGCTTCTCCCCCGGCTGCGGCGCGACGTACCACCACCCCTCCTCCGCCGATTCGATGAGCAGCTCCGGCTCCACCGCACGGCCGTCGAGAGGCGTCAAACGAGCGACGATCGCAATCGCGCGATCACACGCGACCCAGCGCCGCACGGCCGAGCCCATCGCGCCCGCCGGCGCGCCGCGGCCGCTCGCGTCCACGACGAACCTGCATCGAAACGCGACGCCGCCGGGCGACGACACATGAAAACCCCCGTCAATCTCGGCAATCGTCGGGACGCCCGTCTCCTCGCAAAGGGTGGCCCCCGCGCGCGCCGCGGCGCCTGCGAGCATGGCGTCGAACCGCGCGCGGTCCACGTGAAACCCTTCGCCGAGCGGGTGGGCAATGGACGAGCGCTCGACGATGGCCGACGAGCCCCAGGCCGATCGTACGCCTCGAAATGGCACGCGCGCCTCGGCCTGAAACACGTCCCACACGCCCAGCGTGGCGAGGATCGGCTCGATTTCGGGACCCAATGTCTCGCCGACGCGTGGCCGACCGAGCCGCCCCCGCTCGAGGACGACCACGCTCCGACCACGCGCGGCGAGCGCCGTCGCAGCGGCGAGCCCGGAAGGCCCGCCGCCGAGCACCACGACGTCGTGCACCTCCGTCACGGAATCTGCGGCGCGCGCTCGGTCTCGATCTGAGCGCCGCCCTGCTCCACGACGAAGCCGAACTGATGCCAGTGCGCCACCATATCCGCCATGGTCGACTCCCGGTTGCCGCCCGAGAATCGATCCGTCGGCCGCGACCAGGGCACTTTCTTCGCGTTCGCCGCGGGAACGACGTCATCGGGCCGGGTCGCGGGCCACCAGCCATACTGGCCCTCGTTCTTGCACTCATTGAAATCCGCATGCCAGGGCAACGCCATCTGCCGCGTGAAATGCCCCGGGCCGATGAGCTGGTTTTCCCCGACATACTGGCTCATGGCCTTGAGATCGAGCCGGAAAGGCTCGATGTACAGCGCCGCGTTGCGGATCTGCCAGCCCACCTCCATGCCCGGGAAAAACGCGCCGCCATTCATCGTCTCGAGGTTCGCCCGATCGAGGCCGTGGGGCGAGATCATCACCGGCACCGACGCGGGAGCCGGCGACGTGAATTTCCCCTGGCTCCACCTCCGGAGCAGCCCGTATTGCGTCCGCGTGATGGCGAAACGATACACGGCCTCCGGCTGCTTCGGGTTGTACGGGTCGTCCCCGAGCATACGCGGCATCGAGCCCGCGCCCGAGGGGCCCTTCGCGCCGAGCGCCGGCCGCATGCTCGTGAAAAAGGTCAGGCGCTGCTTGGCATACTTGGGGTCCGGATCCCCGAGCGACATCGAGACGAGCGAGTTGTGTTTGTCCGTCACGAGCCCCGTCACCCAGCGATACTCGAATCCGCGCTCGAAGATCGGCTTGATCTCCTTCTCGTAATCGGGGACGTATGTGGGGAACTCGACGTCGGCGAGCGGCTGGAACTGGGACGCGAGCGCCGTCAACCGGGCGAGCTCGCCGCCGGGGCCA
>JANMGF010000879.1:0-2706 GCA_031374535.1 Polyangium sp. (in: bacteria) | reverse complement strand
GTGGTGGGCACGGAGGCCACGACGGACCAGGGGTACAACGCCTGGATCCGCAAGATCGCCCCCTGAATCAGGTTCGTTCGTCGGGAGAAACCACGATGAAAGCCGTCCTCTGCAAGGCCTTTGGTCCCCCCGAATCGCTGGTGGTCGAGGAGCTTTCGAGCCCCGTGGCCGACGCGGGGCAGGTGGTCGTCTCGGTCCACGCCGCCTCGGTCAACTTCCCCGATCTCCTGGTCATCCAGGACAAGTACCAGTTCAAGCCGAACCTGCCGTTTTCTCCAGGCGGCGAGGTCGCGGGGGTCGTCTCGTCCGTGGGAAGCGGCGTGACGTCGCTCGCGGTCGGTGATCGTGTGGTCGCGTGGGCGCCGTACGGCTGCTTCGCCGAGGAGGTCGCGCTGGGCGAGGGGCAAGTCATCAAGGTGCCGGAGGGGATGGACCTCGTCTCCGCATCGACGTTGCTCGTGGCGTACGGGACCACGCATCATGCGCTCGTCGACAGGGCGGCGCTCCGGCCGGGGGAGACGCTCGTCGTGCTCGGGGCGGCAGGCGGCGTGGGGATCGCGGCGATCGAGATCGGCAAGGTCCTCGGCGCCCGCGTGATCGCGTGCGCCTCGAGCGACGACAAACTCGAGGTGTGCCGCGCGCGCGGGGCCGACGAGGTCGTCAACTACAGCCGCGAAGACCTGAAGGCACGGCTCAAGGCGCTCGCGCCCGGCGGCGTCGACGTCGTTTACGACCCGGTCGGAGGCCCCTTCGCCGAGGCGGCGCTCCGCGCGATGGCCTGGAAAGGCCGCTACCTCGTGGTCGGGTTCGCCGCCGGTGACATCCCGAAGATCCCGCTGAACCTCACGCTGCTGAAGGGCTGCGCGATCGTCGGCGTCTTCTGGGGCTCGTTCACGATGCGCGAGCCCACGCGATATCGCGAGGGCCTCGCCGAGCTCTTCGGGTGGGTGCAAGCCGGGAAGATCCAGCCGCATGTCGAGCAGATCTTCCCGCTTGAACAAGCCAGCCTGGCGCTCTCCGCCATGGGGGCGCGGAAGGTGAAGGGCAAGGTCGTGCTCGTGACGGAGGCCGGCGCCTTTGCCGCCACGCTCCGTGCGCGCGGGCGCCTTCTGGCCTAGGCTTGCCCCCATGACGCCGATCGAAGAGCTCGCCCTGCTCCTCCGGCCCGCGGGCGGCGGGCTCTACCTGGTCTCGACCGGGCGCGCCGAGCAGCTGGCGATGCAACGCGCGCTCTACCGGGTCACGAGCGACACGGAGGTCCAGGGCAAACACCTCGAAGCGCTTTCGCGGATTTCCACGGCGCGGGTCGTGGTGCTCGGCGTGCCCTCGGACGTGGGCGCGGGCTTCCGGCGCGGGGCGAACCTCGGCCCCCAGGCGATCCGGGCGCGCCTGCTCGAAGATCAGCCGGATTTCCCCGAACGCGCGGCGGAGCTCGGCGTGGTCGACATCGGGGATGTGTTCGTCGTCCCGCAGCTCCTCTCCGACGACATGCTGAGCGAGGGGCAGAAGGCGGCAGCCCGGAAGGCGCTTTACCCGCTCGTCCCCGGATCCGTGGCCGAGCGTTTGCCCGTCTCCCCGCTGTCCATCGCGGAGCGCGCGCTCGATCTGGTTTTTCAGGTAAACCCCGCGGTCAAACCCCTCGTCATCGGCGGGGATCATTCCACGGCCTGGCCCGTCGCCGCGTCCCTCGCCCGCGCGCGGCCCCCCGCGAAGGAGCGCTGGGCCATCGTGCAGCCCGACGCGCACACGGATCTTTTGCCCGAGCGCCTCGGGATCCGCATGTGTTTCGCGACCTGGTCGTACCACGCCAACGAGCTCTTCGGGCGGGACGGCCGCCTCGTGCAGGTCGGCACGCGGGCCTCGCGCCACGACCGCGGCCACTGGGAAGAGGGCCTCGGCGTGCGGCAATTCTGGGCCGAGGAGTGCCTGGCCAAACCCGAGGAGACGCTCGACGCCCTCCTCGCGCATCTCCGAGCGCGGAACGTCTCGGGGGTTTATTTCTCCAATGACATCGACGGGACCGACGAGCGTTTCGCCGACGCGACGGGCACGCCGGAGCCGGGGGGGCTCGAGCCGGATTTCGTGGTGGAGCTCATCCGTCGGCTCGGACGCGAGGTGGGGCTCGTCGCGGGGGATGTCATGGAGGTGGCGCCCGTGCTCGGGCCTCGCCCGGAGAGCGAGCGGCAGACGGTGGGGCTCGCGGTGCGGTACCTCGACGAGACCCTTCGCGCGATGCTCGTGGGGCGCGTCGAGGCAGGGGAGCGGTCTTCCGCGGGATAGACGTTGACAGCCCCCGGGCGGTGGGATTTTCTCCCGGTCGTCCGGAGGGTCCATGAATCAGTTCGAGCCTCGTCGTTATGCTGGGTGGAGCGCGGTTCCCGTCGTGATGGTCTTCGCTGCTGGCTCCTTGGGGTGTGCGCACCTGCCCAAGACCGGCACCGAGTCCACGGGCGAGCCGCTCAACGTCGAGGTCAAGACCGAGACGCGTACGTACGTCACGCAGGCGAAGGTCGGCGAGGTGCAACATCGCGACTCGGACGGCCGCCTCGTCGGAACCTCGTCGGTCTACGAGAACCAGGTCGGGTCCGGCACCGAGCTGGTCCTGCCCTTTGTAGCCAAGCAATACACCGGCCAGACCTCGCTGATCACCATCCAGAACACCAACGCGCAGGCGCAAGCCCAGGCCTCGGTGGACTTCTACATGGG
>JANMGF010000873.1:0-4466 GCA_031374535.1 Polyangium sp. (in: bacteria) | reverse complement strand
ACCTTCGCCTCCAACCGCGCGCACATGCGCCGGCCCGACGGAACCTTCCGCAAGCCCCCTCCCCCGTGGCCCCCGATCGGCGCGCCTGGCGCCGCCCCGAACCTGATGTCGTTCGTCGACATGGAGCGCCCGTTCCTCGGCGAGGTGCTCTCGCTCGCCGCGTTTTCCGCGCGCATCGGCTGACGCGCCGAGGGGCCGCGACGCGGCTAGCCAAGCAGAGCCGTGTCGGTATATGCTGCGCTTCGAGTTTCGACCTGATGGGAACCGACGATCGCGACGACGGACGACGAGATTGGCCTCCCCCGAGCGCGGGGCCGCCGAGCGACGCCGGCCTGCGTGAAGCGGTGACCATGCTGCGCCGCCTGCGCGCCGGGGATCTCGTGTTCCCGAGCCGCGAACGCAGCGGCCTCGTGGGCGAGGTCATCCGCGAGATCGAGGCCCTCGGGAACAAGGTCCTGAAGGAGCGAAAGACCGAGGACGACAGGCTCGCGGCGCTCACGAACGTGGTCCTTCAGCTCGCGGGGCTGAACTTCGACGCGCGGGCCCACGTGAGCCCGGAGAACGACAAACTCGACGGCATCGCGGCCGGGCTCAACATGCTCCGCGAAGAGCTCCAGAGCTCCACGGTCTCGAGGACGTACCTCGACAGCGTCTTTTCCTCGATGGCGGATGCGCTCGTCGTCGCCGACGCAGAAGGCCTCGTGCAAACGGTGAACCGCGCGACGACGGAGCTGCTCGGCTTCACGGAGCGGGAGCTCATCGGCAAGCCCGTGGGCGCGCTCTTCTCGGAGGCGCTCGAGACGTCGCAGATCCTCGCGCTTCGTGGGCACGAGATGCAGTGTTTGACGAAGGACGGCGAGGCCATCGAGGCCTCGGTGTCGGCCGCGCCGCTCCTCAACGGCACCACGATCGAGGGCTTCGTGTGCGTCCTTCGCGACGTCACGGAGCGCAGGCGCGCCGAGGAAGAGCGCATGCGGCTCGAGGAGGCGATCCGCGCGAAGAACGATCTCATCCGGACGATGAGCACGCCGCTCATCCCGATCAGCGACGAGATCGTGGTCATGCCGCTCGTGGGCACGCTCGATCAAGAGCGGGCCGATCAGGTGCTCGAGTCGCTTTTGCGAGGCATCGCGGCCGCCACGCCGCGCGTCGCGATCCTCGACATCACGGCGGTCCCGGTGGTCGATGCGAACGTGGCAAACGCCCTGGTCCGCGCGGCGCACGCGGCGCGGCTGCTCGGCGTGGACGTGGTCCTGACGGGCCTGCGCGCCGAGGTGGCCAAGACCCTCGTCGACATGGGGCTCGATTTGCCCGGTGTCAGGACGTGCAGCACGTTGAAGAGCGGGATCGCGATTTCGATGAACCGCAAAGCACAGAAGGCCGAGGCTCCCAGGAGAAATTCATCATGGTTTCGAGCGACGTTCCGGTCGAGATAGTGACGCGAGGGGCCGTGCTGAGCTGGGACCCCCGTGGGTTCGTCAAGAAGGTGACCAAGGACGGAGCGGAGTACACGCTGGAGGACGCCGAGGAGGACTTCCAGGCGGCGAAAAAGCTCGGCGGCGGAGAGGCGCGCCCGCTGCTCGTCGATGAGCGGGGCCTGCGCGGCGCGGACCATTCGGTGCGCAAGTTCTGGGTGAGCCCCGACGTCCCGGCCGTTTGCAAATGCGTGGCCGTCGTCACGGGCAACTCCCCCGTCGGCAACATGATCGGCAACTTCGTGATCACGGTCTCGAAGCCCGCCGTGCCCACGAAGCTCTTCGCGTCCGAGCAGGCTGCCATGCCGTGGATCGAGTGGTTCCTTGACGAAGAGCACGACAGCCCGCCGCCGTCGATCCGTTTCCGGTGACCCCGAAGCGGCCGAGGATCGTCTCGGCCGCTCGAATCCCCGCCAGCGCCACGAACGCGTCTTTCGAGCGCTCAGCCGGCGCTCACCCGGTCAGAGCCCAAAGCACACGCGCGAGCTTGCAAGGAGCTTGTCCCGGAGCTCGTGGAGCTCCTTGAGCTCGCGCTCGAGCTCCGCGCGGGTGTGCCCCGGTGGCTGCAAGGGTTCCTTGGGCGCTTGGAGCTGGCGCTCGATTTCGGCTATCCACGGCTCGACCACGGCGAGCCCTGCCTCGGGCTCGTTGTTCGCCAGGCAGATCTTCACGTACATCCCCCTATGCACCCATCCCTCCCCGTCGCTGATGAAGCCGGAGCGGACGAGCGCGTCCCAGCCCTCACGCCATGCAGCGAACGGCGCGCCGAGCATCTCCGCCGCCATGAAGATCGCTCCGGCAGTCGCTGCCCGCATTTCGCGCACGCATTCCTCGAACGCTTGGCCTTCGCCCGCGCGCGCCGTGAACTCCGCCTCGACCCGTCGGTAGTCGGCGGCGACGTCGGCAAAGCTCCGATCTTTTGATTTCGCAAAGCTGTTGTACACGGCCCGGCGCGCGCGCATGAACGCATCCCAGAGCGCGTCTTCCTGTTCTTCCTCCGGCGTTGGCGGCGTGTTCTGCTGCGCCAAGTCCTCGCGGCGGGTCTCTTGCCACGGGACGAACTCGCCCCGTTTCTGGGCCTCGAGCACGTCCCGGAGGTCCCCCAGTTGCTCGAGCTCGTTTTCGTAAAAGTGCGCGGGGTACTTCTCCCCCGTCCCCGTCGCGTCTTCGAGCAAGCGCTCGAGCTTCGCGAGGAGCGGCTCGAGCACCGCGAGCCCTTCGTCGGGCCGCTCGTCATACGCGCAGCAATCTGCGAAAACTCAGGACATCGAGCACTCGCGGTCGATGCCCGAGAAGCCGAGGCGAACCAGATCGTTCCAGGCCTCGCGAAAGACCTCGAAGGGGGGACGCTTGTGATGGGCTAGCATCAAGATGTGTTCAGCGATGCGACGCCTCGTCATTGGCCCGTGCCGATCTGCTTTGGCCACCGGCCATTCTTGCACATTGTTTGACACGTACCGCAAAGGGTTTCGCCCCGATGATTCCCATCTTGGTCCCCTGTGATATCGTCCATGCACATGTCATAATGCGTCGTACAGCTCCGTCGCTTCCTCCTCTTCGCAAACGCCTCCGCTGCCCCCGCCGCGACCGTCGCCGTGACCGTCACGCCGACGGCGATCGCGAATGCTTCGATGATGACCTCGGTGAAGACGATCGTGACGACCACGACAGTCACGACCTCCCCGATCGGCCCCCGATCCGGCATCACCTGCCCGGTCGCCGGCGCGGACGTTCGCAGCATACCCCTCTCGAGGACATCCTCGGGGAGCGTCATGCCGCGCAGGGCGATCCGCATGCAAATCCCGACGTCCGAATTGGGCTGGCCTGTCGTCTCCACCTCCACGACACGACCTTCTTGGTCGACCTTCACCGAGGCGTCGAGCGTGTAGAATCCGGGCTCGATGGTGCCGCGGAGCTCCTCCGCACACGCCCTGCTGTCAACGCAGCGCGTATCTCGCCGCTTTCGATAGGGAAGCCAAGCGGGTATACGCGCGGGACCAAGAAACGGGCATCCGGACGCGTCGGGGTGACGCGTGAGAGCCCCGGAGGACGGTCCAGACGCGTCAGGAAGACGCGCAAGACCTCCGGAGGCCCATCTCAGCACGTCGCAGCGGCGCGCAGGACGTCCGGAGACGGATCCGGCAAGCACACGGCCGGCTTGACAGCCCGACGGGACGGCGGCTACTTCCAGGACATGCAAATCGTCACGAATGCGTACCTGGAAGGAAACTGGGGGCCGGTCCACGACGAGCTCGACGTGCAGGATCTGCAGGTCAAAGGCGAGCTCCCGAAGGACCTCCGGGGCACATTCGTGCGGAACGGGCCAAACGCGCAGTTCGCGCCGATCGGCCGATATCATTTCTTCGACGGCGACGGCATGGTGCACGCGGTGCGCGTCGAGGGCGGGCGGGCGTCGTACCGGAACCGCTGGGTCCGCACGAAGGGTTTCGAGCACGAGCGAGACGCGGGGCGGTCCCTCTGGACTGGCTTCGCGGAGCCGCCGAACGTGGCCGAGCCGCCGCACGGGATGATCTTCAAGAACGTGGCGAACACGGCGTTTGCCCATCACGCCTCGCGGCTGTATGCGACGTGGGAGGGCGGGCCGCCGCACGAGATCCGATTGCCCGATCTCGAGACCGTGGGGCCGAACGATTTCGAGGGCCGCCTCGATTACCCCTTCACCGCGCACCCCAAGGTGGATCCGGTGACGGGGGAGATGCTATTTTTCGGGTACATGCTCTGGATGCCCACCATCAAATACGGGATCGTCGGGCCTTCGCAGCGGCTCGATCATTACGTCGAGATCTCGCTCGACGTGCCCACGATGATGCACGATTTCGCGATCACCGAGCGGTACGTGATCTTCATGCATCTGCCGTACACGTTCCGGATGGAGCGGATGGAGCGCGGGGAGGTGCCGCTCGCCTTCGAGGCCGATCGGCCGAGCCGGTTCGGGATCATGCCGCGGCGGGGCACGGCGTCGGACATCCG
>JANMGF010000810.1:0-5137 GCA_031374535.1 Polyangium sp. (in: bacteria) | reverse complement strand
CGCGAGCAGGAAGAAGTAGGTAACGGCCACGTAATAGACCACGTTCTCGAGCTTCAGCACCCCGGTCATGAAGGGGAACTGCCGCTGATGGTGCAGCGCCATCCCCGCCAGGAAGCCGTTCACCGGCGGCTCGGTCACCTTCGCGACGAGCCAGAGCGTCACCATCACCGCGAGCAGGAGCCCGCCGAGGATCGCCGCCATCACCTGGCTCTTGCTCACCGCCGACGTGAACATCCCCATCGCGAGCGCGGCCGAGCCGAGCAGCACGATGCCCGCGTACCCCACGGCCACGTGCCCGAGGCTCACCTTGCCGTTCACGAAGATGAGCAGCGGCATGTAGACGCTGAGCAGCGTGATCAGCGCGACCATCGCGAGCGCCGCGAGGTACTTGCCCGCGATGATCTCGACGTCCTTGATCGGCGCCGTGTTGAGCAGGACCAGCGTGCCGCGCTCCCGTTCACCGGCGAGCAGCGGGATCGACATGAGCACGGCCACGATCATCGTGACGCCGCTCGCGCCGTTGAAGAACTCCCGGAGCACGTCCGCCGACAGACGCGACCCTTGCAGACCGCTGGCGCTGAACCACACGCCTTCGACGAGCAGCGCCGCGGCCGCGATGGCCCAGCCGAGCAGCGAGCGCCCGTACGAGCCGATCTCTCTCCCCGCGACGAGCAGAGCATTTCTCATGTCCCGCTCCCGTCCTCTTTCTCCGCGGCGTCCTTCGTCGCGGCCTCATCAACACCTGCGGCGGCGCGCGCCTTCTTTGCGCCCTTCTTACCCGCCTTTTTCCTCTTCCCCGCGTCCCCTTCGCCCGGACCCTCCGCGCCCGCGAGCTCGAGGAACATGCTCTCGAGCTCCCGCTCGCCGCGCCGCACCTCGAGGAGCCCGATCCCGGCCTTCACGAGCGAAAGGCACACGGCCTCGCGCGCGTCCCCCTCGGACTCGATCCGCAACGCGAACACGCCCTCGCCGGACTCCGCCGCGTCGATCGCCTCGACGGCCACGACGCCGGCGACGGCCTCCGCTGTCTCCTTCGCCTTCGCCTCGTCCCCGCGCACGGTGACTTCCATGCGCTGGTTTCGGAGCAGCTTGGCGCTGAGCTCGGCCTCGGTGCCGCTCGCGGCGATCTCGCCATCGCGGATCACGAGGATGCGGTCGCAGGTCTCGCTGATCTCCGAGAGAATGTGGGAGGACAAAAGGATCGTGTGCTCGCCCTTGAGGTTCCGGAGCAGCTCACGCATCTCCACGATCTGCACCGGGTCGAGGCCGCTGATCGGCTCGTCGAGCACGAGCAACTTCGGCCCGTGCACGATGGCCTGCGCGATCCCGACGCGTTGTTTGTAGCCATGCGAGAGCGACGCGATGAGCTGGTCCTCCACCTCGGCGAGCGCCGTCATCTCCAGCACCTCGGGCACGCGTTTGTCGGCAGCGGCCTTCGAAAGGCCCCGCAAGCGCGCGGCGAAGTGCAGGTAGGCGCGGACGGTCATCTCGCCGTAGAGCGGCGGCGTATCCGGCAAGTAGCCGATGAGCGACCGCACCTCGTGCGGGCTCTCCACGACGTCGAGCCCGTTCACGCGGACAGAACCCGAAGAGGGGAGGAGATCGCAGGCGAGGATGCGGAGCGTGGTGGTTTTTCCGGCGCCGTTGAGCCCGAGCAGGCCCACGATTTCGCCGGCTTCGATGGAGAACGAGAGCGGTCCGACCGCCCTTCTCTCACCGTAGTATTTGTAGAGGTCGACGATTTCGATCACGGCAAAAGCCTTCGTCAAGCGCCAGCGAAAGCCGGCGACGGGGCCCTTATAACAGAAGCCCGGGCCGGTGATTCCCACCTCGTGTGGTTCCGCGCGTTCCGCGCGACCTTTCGGACGCCCCGGGCATCCTTGGCGCCGTTTCCACGCGATCCAGAGGTCCGCCTGCTCATCGGCCTTGCCGCCGGGGCCGGCCCGCGAGAAGAGCCGCGATCATGACGGCTCGCGTCGCATTTCCAGGTCCCCGCAACGCATTCCTCGCGGTCGCCGCGATGGCCCTCGGCATGGCGTGCTTGCCGGGCAACCGCCCGCCCGAGGTCGCGCCCCGCGGCACGCTCGTGCTGGGCGCGGACGGCGCGGCCGCGGAGGGCTCGCGGGGGGCCTTCGCCGTCGTCTTCGGATCACCTCGCGGCGATACGAGCGACCCGCCCGAGGTGAGCCTCGTCTTCAACCGTCCGATGCGGCCGCTCGAGCTCGCGGGGGACGAGAGTGTGTCGCCCGCGTCCATCAAGCCCGCGGCGGCCGGGCGATGGTCGTGGGTCGGGACGAACGCGCTCACGTTCGTGCCAGAGAAGCGCCTGCCGCGCGCCACCGCGTTCGTCGTCACGGTCCCGGCCGGCACGAAGGCGATGGACGGCTCGACGCTCGACAAGAGCTTCGAGCTCGTCTTCCGGACCGCGCGGCCCGAGGTCACCTCGATCGAGCCCTCCGAGGGAGCGAATGATCTGCGGCCCGACGCGAAGTTCACGCTGCGCGTAAACCAGCCCATCGACGAGCGCGAGCTCGAACGCGCGCTCACGCTGAAGGTCGGCGAGCGCGAGGAGAAGCGGCCGTTCACGGTCAAGCGGCCGGATCCGCAGAACGAACAGCTCGTGGAGGTCGTCCCGCGCGCGCCCTTGCCGCTCGACACCGAGATCGTGGTCGAGGTGAAGAACCTCGCGGGCAAGGAGGGTAGCCTGCGATCCGAGAAGGATCAGCGGTACACCTTCACGACGTACGGCCCGCTCGCCGTGAAGGAGCTGCCGTGTGATCACGACACACCGCACGGAAAATGCGCGCCCGACGGCGGCGTCGGGATCTATCTCACGACGCCGGTCAAGCTCGGCGAGCTGAAGAAGACCGTTCGTTTCGAGCCGAAGGTCGACGTCACCTGGCCCTCGTGGCTCGACGATGATCACACGACGAGCGGCGTCACGGTCTACGGCGCATTTCCCCCGGGGAAAAACGTCAAGATCACCGTCGGCAAGGGGCTCACGGACGAGCATGGCCAGAAGCTTGCGGCCGACTACCGCGGCGACGTCGCCTTCGACGACCTCTGGCCCAAGGCGGACATCGGCCTCCGCGGCAACATCTTCGAGCCCACGGCGCGCCGCGAGATCCCGATCGACGCGATCAACACGACCGACCTCGAGCTCGTCGTCGCCTCGCTTTCGCCCGACCAGGCCATCCGCCTGCAAGACGATCCTTATGGTCCGGGCCGCGCGCCCTCGTTCGACGACATCACCAAGCTCCCCGGCGCCAAGATCACGACGCTCGCCTCGAACGCGCCCCTGAACCGGCCTTCGCGCCACGCCGTCAAGACCGAGGAGGCCCTCGGCGGCAAGGACACGCGCGGCGCGCTCGCGCTCGGCATTCGTTACACCGGCTGGCCTGGATCGAACCACCAGCGCACGGTCACCACGACCGCGATCGCCAAGGTCAGTGATCTCGCCCTGAGCGCCAAGGTCTCCTCGCGGGGCTCGCTCCTCTGGGTGAGCCGCCTGTCGAACGCGGAGCCCGTGAAGGGCGCGGAGGTCTCGATCGAGGCGCCTGGGCAGGCCCCGATCGGACCTTTCCGCACCGATGACAACGGGTTCATCGTCCTGCCGACGGACGTCTACACGCCAAACGTTTCGGGCACCGAGCGCGCCGTCTTCCTCGTGAAGGACGGCAAGGATTGGACCTACAAGCATCTCACCGAGACGCTCGACAGCTGGCGTTTCGACATGCAGGTCGACACCAGCCCGGACCGACCTTTCGGGCTCGTCTTCACCGATCGCGGCATCTACCGGCCCGGCGACACGGTCCACGTGAAGGGCATCTTCCGCAAGGAGGGCAACCCCGGCACCGTCACGCCCGCGGGCGTGCCCGTCGAGATCAAGGTCGAGGGCCCCGACGGCGACGAGATCACCTCGCGCACCGAGACCTTGACCCCCTTCGGCACGACCTCGATCGACGTCGTCGTTCCCCGCGCCGGGAGGCTCGGGACGTACGCGATCCGCGCCACCGTGCAGGAAGGGCAAGCGGGCTGGGCCGACGTGAGTGGTGACTTCGAGGTCGCCGAGTATCGCCCCGCGGAGTTCGCGGTCTCGGTCGAGAGCGACAAACCGAGCTACGTGCGCGGCGACAAGGGGCGGTGGATCACGCGCGGCGATTATCTCTACGGCGCGCCCATGGCCGGCGCGGACGCGCGCCTCGTCGTCACGCGCGGCGAGGCCGATTTCCAGCCGCCGAACACCGAGGGATTCACGGTCGACGAGGACTCGTTCCACGCCGACTTCACCGATCGATCCACACGCGAAGGCGAGATCCAGAGCCTCACGACGAAGCTCGACGGCAAGGGCACGGCCGTGATCGAGGCGCCGCTCGCGCTCGCGGGCCAGCGCGGCCCCGAGCGCGTGACGGCCGAGGCCGAGGTGAACGACGTCTCGCGCCAGTACATCGCAGGCAGCACCACGGCGATCGTGCACCCGGCCGAGTTTTACGTCGCGCTTCGCACGGGCGCCGATCTCTTCGTCGACGCGGGCAAACCCGTGAACCCCGAGGTCTTCGCCGTCGACCCCAAAGGCGCCCGCGTGCCGGGCGTCGCGATCAAGGTCGAGCTCGTCTCGCGCACGTGGAACGTCGCGCGGCAAGCGACATCGGGCGGCCTCGCGCACACCGTGGCCGCGCCCGTCGATCGCGTCGTCGAGAGCTGCACCGTCACCACGACCGGCGGCGACAAACCGGCCTCGTGCAAGCTCACCCCGGCCGCGTCCGGCTACCACCTCGTCCACGCGACGGCCGTCGACGCGCGCAAGAACCCCGTGGGCGCGGCCGAGCCGCTTTACGTCTTCGGCGGCGCGAGCACCGGCGGCTTCGGCGACTCGGACAGGCTCGTCGTCGAGCTCGTCGCCGACAAGGACAGCTACGAGATCGGCGACAAGGCACGTATCCTCGTGAAGTCGCCCTTCGCCGCGGCCGAGGCCCTCGTGACGGTCGAGCGCGCGGGCCTCCTCTCGCAGCGCCGCGTCAAGCTCGCCGGGGCGATGCCCACGATCGAGGTCCCGATCACCGAGGATCTCCGGCCCAACGCGTTCGTCTCGGTCCTGCTCGTCCGCGGCCGTACGAAGCCCGCGCCGACGAACGCC
>JANMGF010000794.1:0-3983 GCA_031374535.1 Polyangium sp. (in: bacteria) | reverse complement strand
AACTCGAAAAAGAACACCGCGCCTCCCGCCTCGGCATTGTCGTATCCGAGGCGGCCTCCGTGCATGATCACGATCGTCCGCGCGATGTAGAGCCCGAGCCCCGTCCCGCCCACGCTGCGCGTGCTCGACGCGTCGGCCTGCGAAAACCGACGGAAAATCTTGTCGCGGAACGCCTCCGGCACCCCGGCCCCACGATCGGCCACCTCCACGCGAAACCCATCCGCGCACGGCGCCGCGCTCACCGTCACGACCTCCCCGGCCGGCGAGTGCTTCACGGCATTCGAGATCAGATTCAGCACCACCTGCTGGATCCGCTGCGGATCCACGAAGACCGGCATCGGCGCGGACGCGTGCAGCTCGACCACGACCCCCTTCGCCCGGGCCGCCGGCGCATGAAGCTCGACGGCGCCTCGCAAAACGTCCGCGAGATCCGCAAACGCGAGGCGTAATGAAATGCCGCCCGCCGCGAGCTTTCGTACGTCCAGCAAATCGTCCACGAGCCGCCCGAGCCGCTGCGCGTTGTCCGACGCCATTTGCAAGAGCTCCGCGTGAAGCTCGGGTTGCTCGGCCGTCACGCCTCCCACGACGAGCCCGAGCGCGCCCCGGATCGCCGTGAGGGGCGTGCGTAATTCGTGGCTCACCACGCTCACGAGCTCGTCTTTTGCCCGCTCCGCCTCGATACGCGCCGTCATGTCGTGCGCGCTCACCAGGATCGCGGACTTGCCCGTCATGGGATCCGGGACGAGCCGCGCGGCGACCGAAAACCACCGCGGCCCTTCCGTGGTCACGACCTCCACGTCCTCGAAGAATGGATGACCGGCCGCGACATTCTTCAGCACGCGCGCCCCCTCTTCTGGCTCGGCGAAGATACCCTCGAAGGAAAACACGCTGCCGAAGGTCTCGCGTGCCAGAGTATTCGCCTGCAAAAGTGAGCCGTCGAGCGCGTGCGTCGTCACCACGAGCGGCGCATACCGGACCGCCTCTGCCGCGCGCACCACCTCGGGGTCGAACCCTTCGCCGATGCGGGTTGCCTCGACAAACAGCACGCTGCGACCGTCCGGTATCGCCAATGCCTTGAAGCTCAGGAGCACGCGGACAGGCTCTCCCTTGGGATAAAGCGTCCGCTCCGTCCGGACGCGCTCGCCCGCCGCCACGCGGTCACGGACGTGCAGGAGGTTCGCGCGCATCGTGGACGACGGGGCGAGATCACGGTTGATGAGCTCATCCAGATCCGCGGCCCGCCAGAGCGCCACGGCCGCGGCGTTCGCCCACAACATCTGCACCGGGTCCACCTGCGTGATCCACACGGCATGGTCGAGCAAATCCAGGATTTCGAAACGGGGATCCGCGAGGGGCGACAAACGCATGGGCAACTTCGCGGTACGTCCTCGACCCTTCGACATCAAGAGCGAGGGACCGAGCGAGGGGCTCAAGACCATCCTAGCCCCGGACGCGGGCTCGTTGGGTAAAAACGGCGCCGCGGGCGGACCCGTGGACACACCCATCGCGGAGACCCACGCGTTCTGTGATACTCGACATGAAGCGAGCACCCCGGGGAGTACGATGGACAAACGACGGGACCAGAAGTCGCGCGGGCCAGCGCCCGAGCAAGAACAGCCTGCGCCGCTCGACGAGGACGAGGTCGTCGCCGAGGGCGAAGACGAAGACGAGGACGACGAGCTCGGGCCCACGGTCGTCGTCGGTCGATTCGACGACCTGCGCGGGTTCGCCGACGCGGCGCTCGTGAAAAAACACGCCGAGCGGCCCGTGTGGTTCCTGGTCGAGGACGACGCGGACCTCATGGAGCTCTTCGTGAGGCACCCCGAGAAACCCACGCCGCGCGCGGCCTCGGAGGTCCTGCTCGGCGTGCTGCGTTCGTTCGCCGCGGCCGAGAGCGACGCGCTGCAAGCCCTGATCGGCCCGACGGACACGATCGGGTTCGGTTATCACGAAGGCGCTTCGTTCGACGATGTCGTCGCGTCGTTCGAGGACGACGGCTTCGACGTCGTGTTTGCGTTGCGCGAGGGAAAGGTCGTTCCGGAAGAAGACGAGGACGAGGAATGAGCGTTATGGGCCGCTCGCCCAGGTGACCGCTTCCGCTTCCGGGTGGCGTCGTCTCCGAGCTGCCGGTCGAGTCGAGAGAACAGGCCGATACGGAAGCCCCGCGGAACCTCCTGCCTCCTCGCCTGTCGATCCCTGCCTCCTCATGCCTTTGCGCCGACCCTCGCCCGCCGCCGCCGTGCTCGTCGCCCTCGCCGCCGTCTCCGCGGCCTGTATCCCCGGCCCGCGGCCGCCCCGACCACCCGCGGCGCCCGTCCGTGGCGAGCTTACCCCACGCGCGCCGCTCGCCGCACGTGGTTCCGAGGCCGGCCCCCTCCGCGTCGTATTCGCCGGCCCGAACGGCGATACCGATGCGAGCCCCGAGATCACGCTGGTCTTCAACAAACCGATGCGCGCCCTCGGGCAGGCCCCCACGGACTCCAAAACCCCGGTCCGGATCACCCCCGCAATCCCTGGAACCTTCTCCTGGGTCGGTTCGAGCGCGCTCCAGTTCGTCCCTACGAAACCATTTCCACCCGCCACCCCTTATCGCGTCGAGGTCCCCGCGGGCACGAGCGCGCTCGACGAAAGCCGCCTCGAAGCACCGTTTGTCCTGTCCTTCTCGACCCCCCGGCCCTCCATCTCCGGCAGCGAGCCGGCCGAGGACGCGACCGGGATTCGCCAGGACGCGACGATCACCCTGTTTTTCACGCAGCCCGTGAAAGCCGAGGAAATCAATCGCACGGTCTCGATCGAGGCCCGGGGCCCCCTCGCTTTTTCGATCGTCGAATTGACGGACGAACGCGCCGTGCTCGCCCCCCGCGCCCCGCTCCCGCGCGACACCGATATCCGGGTGCGCATCGACGCCTCCCTTCGCGGCGCGGAGGGCACGCTCGCGGCTGGCAAGGCCGAGGAGATCCGCTTTCGGACCCTGGGCCCGCTCGCAATGGCTTCCCTGCGTTGCGCGCCGCATCCGCTCGAAAAAGACCTCTGTGATCCGACCGAGCGCTCGGTGACCCTCGAATTCACGACGCCCGTAGAGGACGTGATCCTGGAGCGCGCCCTCGTCATCGATCCCCCGCCCCGTGGATTCTACATGTCCGGCACGTACGACGCGGGCGACGAAAGCCGAACCTTCAACATCCAAGCCGATTTTGATCCGGCAAAGACGTATCGATTCCATCTACGGGCCCGCTCGTCCGGTCAACCCTTCCAGGACATCCATGGCCAACGCCTCCCAGAGGACGTGAAACGGGAGCTCCGATTCGGCGATCGCCCTGCCGAGGTCGTCATCGGCGCGACGGGCACCTACTGGGCCCCCGAAAAACGCGTGCTCCCCATGGGCGTGACGAACGCCCTCGACGCGACCCTCTCGCTCCTTCCCCTCGACAAGGACCAGGTGCTCGCGCGGCTCGCCGGCAATCCCAAAGCCCTCCCCTCGTCCTCGCCTTGGCTCCGCTTTGCGGCGCCCGCGGGCAAACGAAACGAGGACCGCTGGTCACGCGCCACCGTCCAGGATCTCTTGCCCCCGGGCGTCACGAGTGGCCCGGTGCTCGCGCGCGCCAGCTATCGCGTCTCCGCCGGGGCCGAGCTCGAGACGGTCGACCACGAAATGCAATTGACGAACCTCGGCCCCTTGACCAAGGTCTCCCCCGACGAGGCGCTCGTATGGCTCACGCGCCTCTCGGATGCCACGCCCGTACAAGGCGCGCGCGTCGAGGTCCACCACGTGCCCAAAGGCGGCTCCCCCACGTTGCTCGGAGCGGCGAACGTCGACGAAAAGGGCCTCGTCTCCATTCCCCTGCGGATCCCCCATTCCTCCAGAAAGAATGACGGGGAAAACGACAAACTCGCCGTCGTGGCGCGCAGCGGCGACGACTGGATGTACCAGCCCCTCTCTGTCCCGTCTGCGCCCGGGCCCATGGGACGCCTGTTCTCGGCGC
>JANMGF010000704.1:0-1731 GCA_031374535.1 Polyangium sp. (in: bacteria) | reverse complement strand
TCCCTCTGGAATACCCTCTCAAGGAACGCCGAGGATCTGCTCCCAGGCGTCGCATTGTGATTTCCGCACGCCTTCGCCGCTCGAGATGGGGCTGTCGAGCACGATGTGCGTGTCCTTCTGCGCGTCGTATTGAGGCCAGGGCGCGGCGCCTGCGCCGTTCGGATCGCCCTTCGTGGCGAAGCGGCCCCAGTACCCCATCATCGCGTCCGCGAGCGCGACGTCCTCGGCTGCGGGCGTGAAGAGCGGGATGTCGGTGAGCGTGCGGAAGACGTAAAGCAGCTCGACCGCGTGCGCGGCCGGATTCTCGCCTTGCGCTGTCTTCGCCCGACGGGTGAAGAAGTACCGGTACACGGGCTCGGCTTGGTTCGTCGCGACGGCCCGGGCGATCCCGCGCGCCGGGCAGTTGAAGCGTAGATCGGAGTAAAGCGCGACGAGCGCGTCCTGGGGCGTGGGGTAATCGGCCACGGGGTACGCCGCGAGGATCTCGGGCGCGAGGGGGCCGAAGGATTGCGTGATCACGGCCTCGAATTGCTGCGCGGTCGACACCTGAATGGCCATCCCTTTCGCGAGCTCCTCGCCGTTTGTGCCGATGGCGAGCGGCACTTGGTTGTGCTCGCCGGCCTGGAGGGTCGCGAGCGTGGGCTTCACGAGGACGTGTCCGTCGATGACGGGGCCGTACTTGGAGGGATCGGACCCGACGCTGACGCTGCCAATCCCGACCGAGCCCGGAAGCTCCAGGAGCAGCTCCCCCGGGGTTTTCCCGCGCAGGCACGCGAGCCTTTCGGCCTCGCCTCCGCAGGACGATTGGGCGACGCGCGCGCTCATCGCGTCCTCGGCGTCCTTCTTGGGCGTCGAGGTCGTGCCCCCGCTCTCGGCGAGCGCCGCGGAGAAGAGCCCCTTGGCGAGCGGCGAAGCGACGAGCGTGAGGGTATCGAGGGCCCCCGCGGATTCGCCGAAGACCATCACACGCGAAGGATCCCCGCCGAAGCCAGCGATGTTTTTCTGGACCCACTGGAGCGCGGCGATCTGATCCTGGATCCCGTAATTGCCGGTGGAACCCACGGACGACTCCGCGGTGAGCTCGGGCAAGGCCAGAAAGCCAAGCGGGCCGAGGCGGTAGTTGATCGTCACGACGATGGCCTTCTGTGTCTCGGCGAGGTCCTGTCCATTGTAGATGGGCGCGCCGCCGGCGAGGGTCTCGCTGCTCGAACCCTGGATGTTGCCGCCGCCGTGGATGAAAAACATCACGGGCAAGGGCGCGCTGCCGGCGGTCATGTCCGGCGCCCAGACGTTGAGGGAGAGGCAATCCTCGTCGCCGATCGGCGCCTTGGTTTTTTCGTCGATCTGCGGGCATTGCGCGCCGAATGTGCTCGCGTCCCGCACGGTGTCCCAGCAGGCGGCGAGCTCGGGCGGCTTCCAGCGCGAGGGGCCCGTGGGCGGGGCGGCATAAGGAATGCCGCGGTAGACCCAGCTCGTGCCTTCCAGCTTCCCGCGGACGAGGCCACTGTCCGTGGCGACGATGCCCGGCTCAGGGCTCGCCTCCACGGGGCAACGTGCGGAGCCGCCGCCGCTCCCGCCACTGCCTCCGCTTCCGCCGCCGCTTCCGCTTCCGCTTGCGCTCCCGCTTCCGCTTTCGCTTCCGCCTCCGCCGCAGGCCACGAGGACCGCGGCGAGCGAGGCAAGAAATGCCCAATGGTTGTTTTGCATGATCACTCGCTCCTCGCTCTCAGG
>JANMGF010000703.1:0-2434 GCA_031374535.1 Polyangium sp. (in: bacteria) | reverse complement strand
CTGGTGGGGTCCGGGGCAACGCCCCGGGGGCGCGACGCTGTGGCAGCACCCTCTCAGCCGAGCGACTCCCTCGCCCAGTGCTGCTCCCGGAGCCGCTCGCAATACGCCACGAGGTTCGTCCGTTCGAGCGCGCGGGCCTTCACCGGGTTGTCGAAGGGCGCGAAGAGGAGTGGCGCGAGCATTCCGTAGGCCGTCGCGTCGATCGTCGAGGGGGCTTCATCCAGGAAAAACCGTTTTTCGCCGAGCAGCTCCGCGGCCGCGTCCACCAGTGAGCGGCCCGTCGCGTACACCTCCTCGCGCGCGTGCCGGCCGATCCCCTGCGCCGCGAGCTGGCTGCGGGATTGCCGTTGCGCGATCGAGGTGATCATCGGCAAGGCGAAACGCGGGACCCCCGTGCTGCCGATGACCTCCGCGAGCTTGGGCCGGAGGATCTCGAAATCGTCGTCGTTCCACGAGCGCAGATACACCAGGACGAAGTAGAGCTCCGACTCGAAGAGTGATTTGAGCGCCCGCCCGAGGGCCCGCTCCTTCGGGCCGAAGCGCCCGTCGTTTAATGGGTCCCCGTGTTTTTCGATCAGGTAATCGATGATCTGGCTCGAATCGGGGATCAGCCGGTCGCCGTCGGAGGCGTAGGGGAGCTTCTTTTTCGGCGCTTTGCGCAGGTCGCCGCTCTCGGTGCGGTAGGGCAGACCCGCCAAACGGAGCCAGGTCTCGAGCTTCACGACGAACGGGCTCAGGTCGGGAAGGCCGAAGGCAGGGCCGAATTTGTGGATGGTCAGCATGACGGTTCCTCTGATTTCAAGGAGATTCGATGTCCGTGCCGCCGTCGCCCGGTGTCGGCGGGGGCGGGGGCGACGGATCCGGCTGGCGCGGCGGGTCGCCGTATTCGACGTGCAGCTTCTTCGCGAGCGCGTCGAGGATCATCCGCTCGTGGTAACTCGGCATCGTGGCGAGCTTTGCCGTCACGCGCACGACCTCCTTGCCGCTCCGCACGACCTCGATCGAGCCCGGATGCACGCGTTTTCCGCTCTCGGGGCTCGTGTACTCGAAGAGCAGATACCCGTGCTCGGGATCCTTTTCGGTGATCTTGAGGCCGAGATCCACGCGGACCATGCGGATCGCCGTGCCCCACGTCTGCTCGAACGTGTAGGGCGACTCGTACGCCGTGGCCGCGAGCGCCTCGGGCTCGGCGACGTGCCAGAGGACGGGGGTCGCGAGGAGGAAGGCGCAAAAAGCCATGCCGAAACACCGGCGCATCCTTCGTATGTATCCCGACGAAGGCCCGGCGGGCGAACTTTCAGGGAGCACGGCGGAGAAACCAGAGGCCGACGGCGAGGCCCACGAGGTGGCAGCCGACCTGCGCGGCGTAGAGCACGAACACGAACGCGGCGCCGGGGCCGCGGAGCGCTTCTTCGGGGAAATACATGGCGAGGGCCATGTACGTGGAGAGCTGGAACGCGCCGAAGTAGCCCGGTCCCGAGGGCACGAGGATCCCGATGCCGATGCAGCCCATCGCGACGCAAGCCTCGGCCGGGGTGATGCCCGAGAGCCCCGATCCCCAGGCGAGCACCCAGACGCCCGCCGCGTTGACGGCCCAGTAAGCCGCCGTCTCCAAGAGGAAAGGCGCGAGGTGCCGCGGCGAAGGCAAAAAGCGGATCCCCTCGGCGACGCGATCCACGATGTCCGCGACGCGCTCGCCGAGGCGCCGGGACACGAGCCCGAGGACGCGGGCCGTGGCGCGGCGGGCGAAGTCACGGGCGAAAAAGAAGACGGCCATCGCGACAAAGGCCGAAAAAAAGAGGAAAAGGGCGCCGTTGGCGGCGTGGGGCACGGCGGCGACGGGGACGGGGAGATCGGCGATTCGATCGGGGAGGGGATCGAGGGGCGTCGCGAGGCGGAGGGCGACGAAGAGGATCACGCTGAGCGCGAGGCCGTCGATGACGCGTTAGGCGCCGACGGTGCCGGTCGCTTCCCAGAGCCTGACCGAGCCGCGCCGGGTGATGAGGTAAGGCCGGACGATCTCGCCGCTGCGGAGGGGCGAGAGGAGGATGGCGCCGAAGCCGACCCACGAGACGGACACGACGTCCCGGAGCGAGACATGGCCGATGGGACGGAGGAGATGGCGCCAGCGAGCGGCGCGGAACCAGTGGACGAGGGCGAGGGAGGCGACGTACGCGACGACGGTCCACGGGCGGAGGGACGCGAAGGAGCTTTGGGGTGGGACGAGGGGCAGGCCGCCGCGGAGGAGGACCCAGGCGAGGCCGAGGCCACACAGGAGGGAGAGGACGAGGCGGCCGCGCCAGGGGGTTTGGGGGCGCAGCCCGGCTTGCGGGAGCGCGGCTGCTTCGGGCTGGAGAGGCTCGTCCGCGGCGGACACGGCGAGAGGGTGGCAGGACGAACGGAAGGGGGCAAGCCCTCGCCTCGCTCGCGCGAG
>JANMGF010000700.1:0-4814 GCA_031374535.1 Polyangium sp. (in: bacteria) | reverse complement strand
GCATTCGCGCCGGCATCACCAGGGCAACGTCTACCGGGTGCACATCGAGATGTCGGTGCCCGGCGACCTCCTCGTGTTCGGCCGCGAGGCCTCCGAGGATCACGCGCACGAGGACATCTTCGTGGCGCTGCGTGACGCCTTCGACGGGGCGCGCCGCTTGCTCAGAGAGTTTTCGGCCAAGCAGCGGGGAGACGTGAAGTCCCGCGTGGGTCCGCCGCACGGCAAGGTCGCGCGGATCTTCCCCGAGAGCGGCTACGGGTTCCTGGAGGCACCGGACGGCTACGACGTGTACTTCCACAAGAACAGCGTGCTGAACAACGGCTTCGGGCGCCTCGCCGTGGGCACCGAGGTCCGGTACGAGGAGGAATCCGGCGACAAGGGGCCGCAGGCGAGCACGGTTGCCATCGTGGGCAAGGGCGGGCACCACATCTTCTGAGCCTGCGGATCCCGGGTCTTCCGACCTCGACGAGGGCGCCCCTCGCCCCCGGCGCTCTTGCGGAGCCCGGGCGGACGACGTAGGAACGCGCGTCCGAGATGCGCGCCTGGGGCATGCCTGGCGCGGCGATCCTCGTCGAGGGCGGAGGACGGCGTGGCGGAGCCTTCGGGGCGCTTTCCCAAACGAGAGCACGACACGCGGACGGGCCCCTGGCCCGAGCGCCGGCACGAAGCCTCGACGTTGCCCGGGCCCCTCGCCGACAGCGAGCCGATCGGGCCGGCGCTAAGGCCCGTGGAGAAGGGGACGCGGATCGGCAAGTTCCCGATCGTCCGCGTCATGAGCACGGGCGGGATGGGGATCATCTACGAGGCCGTACACCCGGTGCTCGGCTCGCGGGTGGTCATCAAGACCGTGCGCCCCGAGATGGCAGGCAAGGCCGCGATGGCCGAGCGTTTTCGCAACGAGGCGCTGGCGGCGAGCCGCATCCGCGACGATCGCCTGCCGCAGATCTTCGACATCGACCGGCTCGACGACAACACGCAGTACATGGTCATGGAGTACCTCGAGGGCGAGGATCTCCAGCAGCGGCTCGTCGAGGGGCCGCTGCCGCCGGCGTACGCGACGCGTGTGGTCTTCGAGGTCCTCGACGTCCTGCACAAGGTCCACAAGCTCGGCGTCATCCATCGCGACATCACGCCGCGAAACATTTTTCTCGCGCGGAGCGAGGTGCTCGGCGAGTGCCCCAAGCTCCTCGATTTCGGGGTCGCCCACTTCGTCGACGATCCGAACACGCGGCCGGGCGAGCTCGTGGGATCGCCGTTTTACATGGCGATCGAGCAGGTCCGTGATCACGGGGCGATCGGTCCCTGGACCGACGTCTTCGCCGCGGGCGTGGTGCTCTACGAGCTCGTCGCCGGGGTGCGGCCGTGGCCAGGCGCGAGCCTCATCGGGTATCTCACGGCGCTCGCGGAGAGGCAGCCGCCGCGCCCGCTCTCGGCCGCCGCGCCGAACGTGCCACCCGGCCTCGCCGAGGCGGTGATGCACGCGATCCGGATCGAGCCGATCGAGCGTTTCCTCGACGCGGCGGCCTTCGCGCGGGCGCTCGAGCCCTTCGCGGCCGATCGCTCGGTGCTCTACGATCTGCGGCGCGCGGCGCTTCGATCGAGCGTGCCGGCGCGGCGCGCGAGCCTCGAGAACGAGGCGACCGTGGCGGTCACGCGTGGAAAGACCATGGCCACGATCCCGCCGCCGTCGGCCGTGCCCAAGCTCGCGGGGATCCAGTCGAAGCTCGCGGGGCTCGGTCGTGGTCGGGGGCCGAACGAGGTGCCCCGGCCGAGCTTGCGCAAGGGAGAACGCAGGCACCTCACGATCGCCATGGTGGGCCTCGCGCTCGACGAGCCCCGCGAGAGCACGCTCGTCGCCGAGGAGATCGAGCAGATCGCCACGCAGATCGCGGAGGTCGTCGGTCGCTCGTTCGAGACGGCGGGCGCGCGCGTGGACCGACCGCCGGGCGAGGCGTTGATGGCGGTCTTCGGCTACCACGCAGCGAGCGAGGAGGACGCCGAGCGGGCTGTCGTGGCCGCGTTCGCCGCGCTCGGGCAGCGCCACGAGATCAACGCGACCCTCGCCGAGATCGGCTGCGTGCTCTCCATGCGGATCGGGATCCACACGGGGTTCGTGACGCGCGGCGGCGATCAGATGATGACGGGCGAGAGCATCAACCTCGCTTCGATCCTCCAGCGGTCGGCGCCGCTCAACGCGGTGGTGGTCAGCCGCGAGGCGCTGGATCTGCTGGGGGGAAGGTTCACCGAGCGGCACTTCGGTCCGATCTCGATGAAGGGCCGCGCGCGCCCGAGCGAGGCGTACGAGATCCTCGGCCCCTCGGAGGCCGAAGGCCCGCGCTTCTGCCGCGCCGGCGCCCCGGAGGATCGGGCCTTCGTCGGGCGTGATGGCGAGCTCTCGGCGCTCGAACAGCTCCACGAAGAGGCGCGCGCGCGGGGTGGCGCGCACCTCGGGCTCGTGACGGGCGGGGCCGGCATCGGCAAATCGCGCCTCGTCCACGAGCTCTTGCAGCGCATCGAGGGGGACGGCGCGCGACGCACCCTCGTCGTGCGCGCGCATCCTGCCTCCGACGCGCCTTACGGCGCCTGGGTGGCGCTCCTCCGGCGTATCTTTTTTCCGCCCGGCGCGACCATGATCGACGCGCTGCAAACGACGACCGAGATCGGCGCGCTCGCCGCCGCGCTCGAGGACACGCGCCAGAGTGAGCTCATCGCCAAGGCGCCCGTCGTGGATTTTCTTCTCGGCCTCGGCGGACACGATCTCGTCGAGCAGTACGGCCCCGAGGGCTTCCAGAGCCGCGTGCAGCAGACCCTCATCCTGCTGCTCGAGGCCCTCGCGCGGAGGGCCGGAGCCATGCGTTCCGGACAGCCGGTCCTCTGCGTCCTCGACGACATGCACCGCGCGGATCCGACGAGCCTCGAGCTGCTCGGCCGCGTCCTCGGCGGCTACCGCGCCTCGCTCCCGGTGATTTTCCTCGTGACGAGTCGTGACGGCGAGATCCCGACGCTCCCGGATCACGTCCCCGTCACGCGCCTCGCGCTCGCGCCGCTCACGGACGGCGAGATCCAGGCGATCGCCGTGCACCTCGCGGGGGAGGAGCCTTCGATGGACGTCGGGCGTCTGCTCGTCGAGCGGGCCGCGGGAAACCCTCTCTTCGCCGAGGAGCTCACGTTGTCGCTTCGTGAGCAGGGCATGCTCTCCGCCGACGCCGCGGCGCTGCGGCGCTTCACGGTCCCGTCCTCGCTGGTGGGCATGCTCCTCGCCCGCCTCGATCGACTGGAACCCGAGCTTCGCACCACGCTCCAGTACGCGAGTATCCTCGGGGTCGAGTTCAGCGCCGAGCTCTTCGACGCCGTCGCCTTGGCCCTCGGCGACGAACGGACCTCGCAACGCCATCTACATGAGCTCGTGCGTCGCGGTATTCTGTCCCATCGCAAAGAGCGAAACGAAGAGACGTTCGCCTTCCGGCAGGTCCTCGCGCGGGACGCCATCTACGGCACGGTGCTCATGGACAACAAGCGCGTACTGCACCACCTCGCCGCCGCGTCTCTGGAGCGCCTCCACGCCGGCAAGCTCGCGTCGCATCTGCCTGCGTTGTTCCATCACTACAGCCAGACCGACGAGATCGAGAGCATCGTGCAGTACGCGCGCCTCACGGGCCGGCGCGCCGTGGCCCTCGGCGCGTTTGCCGACGCGGTCGAGGCGCTCATGACCGCGGAGACCTTGCGTTCTCGGCTGCGCGTCGACGAACCACTCGCGGCGGCGCGTGCGTTGTTCGATCTCGGGATCGCTCTCTTCTGGCTCGGCCGTTTCGACGAGGCGGGCGATCGGGTCGAGCAGAGCGTCGCGCTCCTCTCGAACGACGATCGCGAGGAGGCGCTCACCGTGCGTGCGCGTTGTCATCTGCTCTCGGCGGAGACGGCCCACCAGCGCGCTCGCTGGCCCGAGGCAGCCTCGCAGCTCGAGCACGCCGAGGAGCTCTTCCGGCGCGCCGGCAAGCCGTTCGACGCCGCGCAGGCCTTGTGCACGCGAGGTTTTCAGCTCCGCAGCCAGGGCAAGATCGAGGAGGGCCTCGCGCTCGCCGAGAAGGGCTGGGCGACGTTGCGGGGCTCGGGCAACCTGCCCGCCGTGGTGCGCGCGGGCCACGATCTCGGGAACTTGCTTCGCGACGTGCGCAGGTACGGCGCCGCGATCGAGGTCTTCGAAGCGGCCATCCGTGCAGGTGTCGAGCTCGCGCTCGAAGGGGACCCGCTCGCCGCCGTCTGGGGCCAGGTCGCCGCGCGCAGCGGTCGGGCGATGACGTACGCCGCGATGGGCCGGCTCGACGAGGCCATCGACGATCAGAAGGCCGTGCACGTGCTCGCCGTGCGTGAGGGCAACGTGCTCGCGCAGGCGCACTCGGGGTTTCACCTCGCGCATCACCTGCGCGAAAAAGGCGAGCTGCTGGAGGCCGAGGTGCACGCGACCCGCGCCCTGGAGCTCTGCACGGAGCTTGGTTTGTCGGGCCGCGCGGTGAAGTGTCGGCTCTTGCTTGCGGACCTCGCGGAGCAGACGGGGCGGGGGAGTCAGGCCCTCGATCACGTCGAGGAAGCCGAGCACCTCGCGCGGCCGATGGGCGGCGATCCGTGGATCGACGTGGTCGAGCGGCTCGTAGGGCTCCTTCGGGCGATGGGACGAACGGATCGGATCGCGGCGCTCATGGCAGACGCAGAGGCGCAGCTCGGGCCTTTGGCGGACGCTTCACTCCGGCAGCGGGTCGCGGCGCTCGTCGCCGGGCAGTGAGGGCGCCCCGGGGTTTCACCCCGGACCCCACCAG
>JANMGF010000679.1:0-9331 GCA_031374535.1 Polyangium sp. (in: bacteria) | reverse complement strand
ATTTTGGCAATTTGTTTCTGGCGAAGCTCGTCTCCGATTTCCTGCAAACCCATCCGAAGGTGGAGGTCGCCCTCGAATTGTCCGATCGTACGGTCGATCTGGTCGAGGAGGGCTTCGACGTCGCTTTCCGGGCCGGGAAGCTGCCGGATTCGTCGCTCATCGCGCACCGCATCCGCGGCACGTCGCTCCGGACGGTCGCGAGCCCGGGGTATCTCGCCGCCCGCGGGACGCCTGTCTCTCCGGAGGATCTCGCGAGGCACGATTGCCTTCCGTTCGGCGTGGCGCGCGAGGCGAAATGGCAGTTTCGGTCCTCGCGCGCGGGGAAGAAGGAGATCAAGATCCGCGGGCGCTTCTCGGCGAACAGCTTTTTCGTGCTGCGCGACGCCACGATCCTAGACCTCAGCGTCGCGCGGCTCCCTTCGTTCCTAGTCCTCGGCGCGCTACGCGACGGGAGGCTTTTGCCCCTGCTCGACGACTTCGCGTTGTCCGAGTCCCCGCTGCACCTCGTGTACCCGACGAACCTCCACCTCGCCTCCAAGGTGCGGGCCTTCATCGAGTTCGTTCGCGCCGCGTTCGCCTCGCCGCCGTGGCTCTCGTCGCAAGGTGGCGACGGCTGACGAGCGCGCTTGTGCTAAGACCGGCCCCTCATGCCGGAGCCCCACGAGACCCCATTCGAGCGCCTGGGCGGCGAGGCCGCCGTCCGGAGCCTGGTCGAGCACTTCTACGACGCCATGGACCGGGACGAACCCGCCCTCGCCCGGCTCCACGAGCTCGACGAGGCCGGCCGCGTGTCACGAAAGAGCCGCGATCGGTTCGGGCTTTTTCTGATCGGCTGGCTCGGCGGACCGCAGGACTACATCGCGCAGCACGGACACCCGCGGCTGCGCATGCGCCATGGCCGCGTGCCGGTCGACATCGCCATGCGTGACGCCTGGATGCGGGCCATGACGACGGCCCTGGAGGAGGTCAAGGTCGAGGCGGTTTTACGCGCCTTCCTTCTCGGGCGTCTGGCCGAGGTCGCGGACTTCATGCGCAACCGGCCCGGCTGAGCCGTCGAGCGGGAGCACGAGGATCCAGGATTGGCGTCCCAGAAACGGACACCGGCCGGGGCTCGTATTAGGTTCGATCCGCGGCCCCGTCCCCGCGAGCTTTTGGGGTGGCGCGGGCCGGTTCGGTTCAGAGAGGGGGCGTTTCTCGGCCATGAGGAGGACCCTGGGCCGGTTTTACGAACAGGGACTTCCTCGGCCCCGGGGAGGCGAGGTATGGTGCCGCCGAGGAGATCCCGATGAGCCGTTTTCTCGACAAAGAGCTGGAATTCCTGGGTGGAGAGGGCAGCATCGATCTCGTGATCGAAGCGCGTCCTCGGGACCTCGGCGGCTTCACGGTGCGACGTGTCCTTCCTTCGCCGATGCGACGGCTCGTGGGACCGTTCATCTTTTTCGACCACATGGGCCCTGTCGGCTTCGCGCCGGGTGAAGGGCTCGGCGTGAGGCCGCACCCTCACATTGCGCTCGCCACGATCACGTATTTGCTCGAAGGCGAGTTCGTGCATCGCGATAGCCTCGGCTCGGAGCAGCCGATCCGGCCGGGGGACGTGAACTGGATGGTCGCCGGGCGCGGCGTGGTCCACTCCGAACGCACCGGGCCCGAGGTGCGGGCGAACGGCGGGCGGATGCACGGGATCCAGACCTGGGTCGCGCTCCCGCAGAAGGACGAGGAGATCGCGCCCCGCTTCGAGCATCACCCGCGACAAACCATCCCCGTCGTGAACCGACCCGGCGCCGAGCTACACGTCATCGTGGGGACCGCGTACGGCGCCACATCCCCGGCGGGCGTCCTTTCCCCGACGCTTTACGTGCATGCGGCGCTCGAGGACGGCGCCACCTTGCCGGTCGACGACGAGCACGAAGAGCGCGCCGTGTACGTGGTCGACGGGGCCATCGAATGCGACGGCAAGCGCTTCGAGGAAGGCACGATGCTCGTGCTTCGTCCACGCGCGGCCGTCAGCATCCGGGCCTCGGGGAAGACGAACGTCATGCTCGCCGGCGGCGCGCCGATCGACGGGGCGCGGCACGTCTTCTGGAACTTCGTGTCGAGCTCGAAGGAGCGTATCGAGCAAGCAAAAGCCGACTGGCGGGAGGGGCGCTTCCCCAAGGTCCCCGGCGACGAGATCGAGTTCATTCCGTTGCCGGAAGGATCCTGACGGCCGGCTCTTGCAGGTACCGCGTGTCGGGGTTGTCCCGGCGCCAGAGGACCGTGTCCATGAAGTAATGGTGGATGTTCACGAAGGCATAAATGGCCGCGAAATAAGGCGTGGGCCCCAGCGCCTCGAACGTACGGGCCCCGCCTCGCGCGGCCAGCGCCCCGTCGAACGCCGCGGGGGCGCCGTGGAACAGAAACCAGCCGAGCGAAACCGCCGACACGGCTAGCATCCCGAGACGCACCCCCGCGGCCCGCTCGAACCAGGGCGGCCCCTCCCGCTCCCGCGCCTCGTTTCCCTTCAAGAGAACCACGAAATACAGGTATTGCACCGAGTGCAGGGCCGGGATCACGTACCGCACGAGCGGGTCGATGCCGGCGTAGATCGACCACAGCCACACGCTGCACAAAAGCGCGGTGAGCGGCGTGAGGATCGGCAAGCGTCCCTCGCGCCGCCACTTCTGCACGAGGACCCAGATCAGCGGGATCGTCGTCGTCAAAAACACGACCTGGGTGAGCCGCTCGAGCCCGGGCGGGTGCCCGAGGGTCATGTACACGACCCCCTTCTCCTCGACCTCCCGGCCCGGATCGGCCGGGCTCGCCCAGGCATACGCCCAACCCGAGAGGCAATGGGCGAGGATGGCGAGCCTCTCGCGTGGGGCAAACCGAACCCCGCGCCGCGCCGCGAGCACGGTGAAGACGCCGAACCCCTGCTTCACGTAATGCCAGCCGACGAGCAGGAACATGAGCTGGATCAAGAGGCCCATCGTGAATACCGACTTCATCACGAGGGCCATGATCGCAAAGCCGCCGAGGATCAACGGCACCCAGAAACCCACGAGGAAATACCGTAACCGCTGGGAGGGGCTCCACCTTTCGCCGAACGCGCGGGCTTTGACGTCCTTGTAAAAGAGCAGATACGTGACGGCGAAATGCGGGTCGTTGATGACGAACGCCGCGTGGAAAAAGAGAAAACCGACCGCGTATTCGGCGGGATCCAGCCCGAGGCCGCTCCGGAGCAGCCACGACAGCGGGAACAGGAGAGGCGTCACGCCCCCCACCACGAGGAACTCGACCAGCTGGCCTTTCCACGCACGACCACCGGGCCGGTCGAGAGGCCGCGCTGGGGCCATGGGCACGTGGGTCATGCGGGGACGTTACCACGCCGCGACACGCGGGCCGCGTTGGCATCTCGGGGCGCCGGCACAGGCTCGATCACCAGCGTCGCGGCGTTTTTTTCGGCCACCCGGGCGACGTCCTCGTCCACGACGAGCTCGCCGTCCCGGGCCACGTTCGCGAGCTCCGTCGCCTCCTGGATCGCGGCGCCCAGGATCAGGCATTGCGCATGAAAAGGCGCGCCGAAGACCCCCACCGTCAGCGGGCCCCGCGCCACGCCCACGCGGGCCCGCACGTACGGCGCTCCATGTCCACGCGCGATGTCCTCCGTCCGTTCGATCTGCAGGAGCGCCGCGGCGATCGACGCGAGCTCCCCGGCGCTCGGGTCCGTGCCGAGCGCCCCGAACCCGAACAACATCTCGTCGCCCCGCGAGGAATGCATCGTGCCGTCCATCGAAAACGCCGCGGCCGAAGCGGCCTCGGAGAGATCGTCGACGAGGACCTTGAACCGCCGCGGCGGCAAGCTGTCCGCGGCCGCGTCGAGCCCGGAGAAACGCAAGACGAGCGCCGTGGCGAGTCCACGCGCAGGGACGCCCGACACGAGCTCCGTGCCCGGCCCGGCCGTCTCCCCGCGCCCGGGGCCATAACAACGCTCGAGCAGCATCCGCCGCTCGGCCTCGGCGCGCTCCACGATCGCATGCAAACGAAACGCTCCGATCCGTATGAGCCCCGCCACGAGCGCGGCGTCGTGCGACGAATACGCTTTGCCGTCGGAGCGCGCGCCGACGACCATCACGGAGGCCGGCGCCCCCGAGACCACGCCGGCCCCTTCGGCGCCGTCGAGCGACAGGACCAGGGAAACATGGGCATCGAAGGTCCCGAGCCGCGTCAAGCGCCGACGCATCTCCTCCACGGGCATGCCGTGCAAGGGCTCCCGCGTCGCGCTGCTCAAGTCTCCATCGAGGTCCGCGCGTGGCCCCGTCACCGAGGGCGGGGACGACGCGCCGGGCGCACGCGCCAGGTACATCCCGCGCTCGCTCCGCTCGAGCAGGCGGAGCGAGCGCGGCGAAAAACACCGGTGGATCGCCTCGAAGAGCAACGTCACGACCTCGTCTGCCACGTATGCATTCGCCTGCGCGGCGGCCATCTCGTCGAGCACGGAGGCCGCGTCCACGGCCGCGCGGCGCTCGAAGATCCGGCGCAACCGGAGCGAGACCGGCTCGGCCGCCGCCACGATGGCGGTGACCCCCGCGAGCGCGCCGAGGCCGAGGTGCATGCCCTCCGGTCCCGAAAAAGCCCAGGCCACGCCCCCGAACGAGAAGGCCGCGGCGGCGAACACGAGGCCAAGCACCACGAGCATGGCCAGGGCGCGCGTGACCTCGCGCAACGCGACGTCGACGTCGAACATCTGCCGGCGCTGGATCTGGTGGGCGAAGGCCGCCGGAAACCCGGCCAGGGGGAACATGGCCAGCCAGCTCAGGCTGGCCAGGGACGCGTTTTGAAAACCGAAGCTGATGGGCACGAGCTGGAGCACCAGGCACGGAAGCACGGAGAGGCCCGCCGCCCAGAGCATGAAGCGCGCCGATTGCCGCATGGAGAGCGTCTTGCCCTTGACGCGCGCGAACAGAAAGGATCCGAGCAGCACCAAAAATCCCGCGAGCATCATCGCAGCGGCCGCCTGGGTGCACAGCCCGGGATCGGCGCCGAGCACCTGCCACGCGGCAAAGAGGCCGAGCGCAGGCACATACGGCAGCCATGACAGCCACGGCCGCTTGCGCGCGGCGCCCCCGATATCGGAGAAGACCAGCCCGAGGTGGAGCTCGGCCGCGCCGACCATGCTGACGCCGAGGGGAAAAAGCCAGGACACCCGGTCGACGAGATCCAGGTCGACGCCCGAGACGAGGAGGAGCCCCATGGAGCTCGTGAACGCGACGAGCGCCTGCACAGCGCGCTCCCTGGGCCTCTTCCAGCCCGCCACGCCGCCGACGAGGAAAAACAACACCCCCACGACGAACGCCGGGCCATATTGCTTGAGCAGCGCCGTCCAGCCGAGCGTGGAGACCGGAACCGTCACCTCGAACGTGCGTTCGCCCCGGCGGAGCGTGTACGTCACCGGGGTCCCCACGGCGAGCCGATGGACGTACTGGTGCACGTCCCTCCCCCGGCGAACGGGCGTGCCGTCGAGGGCAAGGACGGCATCGTACGGCTCGATGCCCTTCAAGATCCCGGGCCAGCTCGGCTCCACCATGGCCGACACGAGCAGCCCCGTTTCCACGGCGAACCCCGGGAACGTCGCGCGCGCGACCACGGGAAACTCGAGCACCGCCACCAGCGTGAGCAGCATCGTCGCGAGGATCCATCCCCGCACCACGAACCCCACGGCCCGCCCGTGCTCGGTGCGAGGAGCGGCCACGGGCTCGCTTTGCAGGGCGCGGAGATCCTCGGCCATCGCGGCGGCGGACGTATACCGAGCGTTCGGGTCCTTCTCGAGCGCGCGCATCACGACGCGCCCGAGATCGTTCGGGATGCCCAGATCCGGCCTTCGTTTCTCGGGCGAGAGGGGCGTCTCGTGCGTCAAGGCATACGACAGCTCGGCCAGGCTCGCGCCGTCGAACGGGTGCTCGCCCGTGAGCGACCGGTACATCATGGCCCCCAGCGAATAAAGATCGCTCCGCCGATCGACAGGTTTTCCCCGCGCCTGCTCCGGGCTCATGTAGCGCGGCGTCCCCCAGACGGCGCCGGCCTCGGTGAGCTCGGTGCCCTCGTGGTCCTGGAGCTTGGCGATCCCGAAATCGAGGAGCTTGACCACGGGCTCGGCTTTGCCCGCCACCCGCGCGAGAAATACATTCTGGGGCTTGATGTCGCGGTGGATGACGCCGCGGCGGTGGGCGTCCGCGAGGACGTCGAGCAGATCGAGCGCGATCTTGGTGACGCGCGGGACGGCGAGCGGCGCTTCTCGCTCGATCAAGCTGCCGAAGGTCTCGCCCTCGAGATACTCCATCACCAGATAAAGCGCGCCGTCGTCGGTCTGCCCGGAGTCGTGAATGACCGCGGCGTGGGGGCTCGACAGCTCCCGCATGATCCGCGCCTCCCGGCGGAAGCGGTTCACGACCGTGAGGTTACTGGCCATGCGGCGGTGGAGGATCTTCACCGCGACGGGGACGTTTTTCCACCGATCCCGGGCGAGGAAGACCTCTCCCATCCCGCCCACGCCGAGCTGTCGTTCGAGGTGATACCGCCCGGCGATCGTGGCGCCTAGGGCCGTCGGGTCCTCGGCGGGCGTGGCCAAGGCTCGCGCGCCGCGCGGCAGCTCGACCTTCGTGGGCATGTCCTCGCGGATCCGGCGGGTCTCGGTCGGCGTGTCGCCCTTCACGGGGGCGATGCTACCACGAGGGGGATCACGGGGGCATGGGCCTGTAGGTCTCCACGACCGGCTGCCCCGTGCTGATCCAGCGGAAGTCGTCGATCAAGGTGGCGCTGTCGAGGATCCCGTCGCCCGAGTCGTACACGGCCCAGCGCATGGTGAACGTGTTTTTCCCCTGCATCGGCGCGGTGGTGGTGAGCCAGCCCGTGGCGCCGTGGCCTTGCCCTTCGTCGTATCCCGTGCCCGAAAGCTCCATCGCTCCGTGGGCGCAGGGGTAACTCTTGCCCCCCACGATGCAGGGCGGGCCGCCTGGGCAGCTACAGACGTCGAGGAAAACGTTGTTGACGCTGATGACGTTGCCCTGGCCATCGAAGGAGATGTTCCCGTCGCCTTGCCCCGGGGGCAAAGGTGAGAGCAGGGCGACGAAGGCGTCATTGAACGTCGTGCAGATGAAGCTCGGGAACTCGGCGGTGTAATAGGTGAAGTCGAACGCGAAGCCGACGACGCCTTCGGGCGCGCGTACGGTGACCTCCAGCGCCGCGCCGTCGTGGGGCTGGCCGGTGATGATGTCGGGGCAGGCGGGCGAGGGTTTGGGGAAGCCGCCCGGCGGGTCGTGCGCGTAGCCCTTGGACGTGCCGCCGCTCGGGGTCAGGTAGCCCGGGTCATTGGGACGACGCGCGGCGCCGCTGGAGAGGGCGAGCAAGCGGCTCCCGGCGCGCGGGGGTACGTGGGGGCCGAAGGTATCGAAGAGGCCGTGGCCGAGGGCGTAGGCCGCCTCGAACCCCGGGGGGACCGGCGATCCGTCGGGGAGCACCCAGCGGGCCTCGATCACGCCCGCGCCGTCGGGGTCCTCTGCGACCTGGCAAAGCTCGATGGCCCGGGCGGCGAGCAAGGGGTCCGAAGCGTCGAGCGCGAGGCCGTCATCGCAGGTGGGAGGGCCGGCGTCGGCGTTCATCATCCCGCCGCTGCCGGAGTCAGGAACGTCGCCCGCATCGAGCCCGCCCGCGCCGGTGCTCGCCGTGGAGCCCGTCGTCGCGCCGTCGCTGCTGCTTGCGGGGCCTGCGCTCGTCTCGGGATCACCGCCCGCCCCCCCGCTGCCTCCGCCGCCCCCTCCGCCGCCGCCTCCGCCGCCAAGGGCGATGAACTTGCCGCAGGCGGCCATCACGAGGGCAAACGTTGGCAGGAGGGCGAGCAGGGCGGGTCGGATTCGCATGGGCGTCACGGGAGCCCGCGGGCGCGGGTTAGGGCGCTCAATCCAGGGGGCGGTACGTGCCGACCACGTTATCGGGCTGCGTGGTCCAGCGGAAGTTGTCGACCAGGGTGGCGCTGTCGAGGATCCCGTCGCCGGAGTCGTAGACGGTCCAGCGCATCGTGATGACCTCGCCGGCCGCGATGGGCGCGGTGGTGGTGAGCCAGCCCGTGGCGCCGTGGCCCCCGCCCTCGTCGAACCCCGTGCCGAGGAGCCCGCCGCCGCCGAGGCCGCAGGAGCCGCAGACGTCGAGAAAGACGTTGTTGACGCTGATCACGTTGCCCTGGGCGTCGAACGAGAGGTTTCCGTCGGTCTGCCCGGCGGGAATCGGCAAAAGCTCTGCGACGAAGGCGTCGTTGAAGGTCGAGCAAGTGAAGGCCGGGTACTCGGCGGTGTAGTAGTTGAAATCGAAGCTGAAGCCAAACGCGACGTTGGGCGCGCGGATCGTGACCTCCAGCGCCACGCCGTCATGAGGCTGGCCGGTGGTGACGTCGGGGCAGGCGGGCGAGGGCTTGGGGAAGCCGTCGGGCGCATTGTGCGTGTACCCCTTGGAAGAGCCGCCGCTCGGGGTCGCGTAGCCCGCGTCGCCCGGCCTTCGCGCGAAGCCACTCGACAGGCCGAGCATCCGGTCGCCCTTGCGGGTGGCCACGTTGGGGCCGAAGGAGTCGAAGATGCCGTGGCCGAGCGCGTAGTTCGCCTCCGAGCCCGCCGGGATGGGCGTGCCATCAGGCAGCACCCACTTGGCCTCGACCACGCCCCAGCCATTGGGCCCTTCGGCCATTTTGCAGAGCTCGATGGCCTTGGCCGCGTTGTAGGGATCCGCGTCGTCGAGGTTCAGGTTCGCGTCGCACTGGGGGGGCCCGAAATCGTCGGGCGGCGCGGCCCCCGAGCCTCCGGTGCCGCTGCCGCCGCTGCCGCTGCCGCCGGTCCCCGTCGTCGTCGAGCTCGTGCTGCCGCCCGTGTTGCTCCCGGTGGTGCTGCTGGTCGTGTCATCGGGGTTTCCGCCCTCGCCGCTCGCGCCTTCCCCGCCTCCGCCCTGGGAGACGGTGCCGCCGCAGGCCGCGACGACGAGCAGGGAGAGGATCGAGAGAGAGGACAAGGGCAATCGGGTTTTCATGGGAGCTCCTCGGGTGGAAGGTAAAAAGGACGCCGACGCCACCCATTCCCAGCACGACCCGTATCGATCACGAAATCGATCACGGATTCGACCGACCCCCGACCGCGAGCCCGCGCAGCCGTTCGGCGTAAGGGCTCTGCGGGTGGGCCTCGAGGAAACGGCGGGCGCGCGCCCCGGCCGAGCCATCCCCCGCGCGTGAAAGCACCTCGATCCGCACGACCTCGGCTTCCAGGGCGAGGTGGCCGTGGGGAAAACGCGTCGCATACGCGTCGAGCGCCCCGAGGGC
>JANMGF010000903.1:0-6823 GCA_031374535.1 Polyangium sp. (in: bacteria) | reverse complement strand
CCACGACATCGGCTCCGGCGGCGTGCTCGCGGACGACATGGGCCTCGGCAAGACCGTGCAGACGATCGCCCTTCTCCTGAACATCAAGCAGGAGGAGAAACACGTCAAAGCGCTCATCGTGGCCCCCACGAGCGTCGTGACGAACTGGGAGCGCGAGCTCGCCCGCTTCTCGCCCACGTTACGCGTCGCGCTCTGGCATGGCGCGGATCGCAAGGACCAGATCGAGGAAGTGCAGGAGGCCGAGGTCATCATCACGAGTTACGCGCTCCTCCGTCGTGACGAGGAGTTCCTCGCGAAGCTCGACCTGACCTACGCCATCCTCGACGAGGCGCAGCACATCAAGAACCCGCTCTCGGCCACGGCCGCCGCTGCGAAGCGCCTCAAGGCGCGCCGCCGCCTCGCGCTCACGGGCACGCCGATCGAGAACCGCCTGAGTGAGATCTGGTCGATCTTCGACTTCGTCTCCCCGGGCCTGCTCGGCTCCCTCGACAAGTTCGAGTCACGCCTCGCTCGCCCGATCGAGGCCGGCGACTACAAGACCGCGCAGCGCCTTCGCTCGATCATCCACCCCTTCATCCTGCGCCGTACGAAGCAGGAGGTGGCCAAGGATCTGCCCGAGAAGATCGAGACCGATCAGATCTGCGATCTCACCGGCGATCAGCGCTCGATCTACATGCAGGTCGCGCGTGAGGTGCGGGCCCAGGTGCTCGGCGAGGTCGAGCGCGTGGGCGTGGGCAAGAGCCAGATCCAGATCCTCGCGGGCCTCACGCGTCTACGCCAGGCCGCGTGTGATCCGCGCCTGCTCGGCCTCCCGCGCGAGTTCTCCGACGAGGACTCGGGCAAGCTCGTCGCGCTTCGCGAGCTCATCTCGAACGCGGTGGAGGGCGGCCACAAGGTGCTCGTCTTCAGCCAGTTCGTGATGATGCTGAAGCTCATCGAGAAGGCGATGAAGGAGGACTCCGTGCCGTACGAGTACCTCGACGGCTCGACGAAGGACCGCATGGCGCGCGTGGAGCGATTCCAGGCCGATCCGACGGTGCCGGTCTTCCTGATCAGCCTGAAGGCCGGCGGGACGGGCCTCAACCTGACCGCCGCCGACACGGTCATCCACTTCGATCCGTGGTGGAACCCGGCCGTGGAGCAGCAGGCCACCGATCGCGCGCATCGCATCGGGCAGACGCGCGTCGTGACGAGTTACCGCCTCGTCGCGGAGGGCACGATCGAGGAGAAGATCCTGCAGCTCAAGGCGAAGAAACGTGAGCTCGTGGCCTCGGTCCTCAGCGAGGATCAGGGCGGCGCGAAGAAGCTCACGAAGGCCGACGTCGAGGAGCTGTTCTCGATCGACTAGGGCGTGGACCGGAGGGGAGGGCCCATCGAGGCCGTCCCCTCGTGGCGTGGAACGACTACTTCTTCCCGCTCAGGACCATCAGGTGGTACTTGCCGAACTCGCTCTGGCCGAGGGTGTAGAGCACCTCGATGAGCAGCCGGTAGGGCGTGGTCCGGTCCGCGACGATGCGCGCCTCGGACGTGGCCGGGTCGAGGCCCTTCGCCGCGCGCACGGCCTTGTCGAGCTCCCGCGCGTGCTGGAGCGCGTTCGCCAGGGGTACGATGTAGAGATCGTTGGCGCCGCTGCGCTTGTGTTTGGCGTCGATCCCCGACTGCGCGAGCTGCTCGCGGCTCGTCAGCGTCACGACGGGCGTGGACTCGTCGCCGACGAGGATCTGCGTCTTCGAGACGACGACGAGCACGCCCTCGTCGGACGGCTCGCCCACCATCATGGACTGCGGCAGGCGTAGATCGTCCGACTGCGGGATCGCGCCGGCCGAGGAGGCGAGGCTCTTCAACAGGAAGACCAGGATGATGGTCATCAGGTCGAGCATCGCCGTGATGTTGAGGAAGTCGATCTCCGGCTCGCGCGCGTTTTTGCGTTTCGCCTTCCTCAAGGCGGCTTTGTACTTGACGAGGCTGCCCTTCTGGGCTTGCTGCGGGCGTGGCCGCGGGTTCCGCGGCGCCTCGGGTCGTGCTTCGTCGCCTTGATCGAACGTGTCTTCCGTGCTCATCGCGCCACCCCGAAGTGCACGTCCCCGAAGAGCTCTTCTTCGCCGTCTTTGCGGAGCGCGTCCATCGTGTCGATGATCGCCCCGAACTCGACGCCTGGGTTCGCGGTGATCGTCACCTGCGTCTCCTCCTTGAACTCGGGGCGCGCGTTCTTGAGCTGCTTGGCGCAGGTCGTGACGGCCGCGAAGTCGTAGATGCCGGCCTCGCGCATCGGCACCGTGATGCCGGCCCCGATGCCCTGGCAACCGGGGGCGATGTTGCCGCTCGAGGTCTTGAGCGAGATCCCTTGCGTCGTGATGAACGCGGAGAGGTTCAGCGCCTTGGTCGCCACGTCGTTCCGACCCTTGTTGCCGCCGATCGCGGGCGGGGTCGTGTCGATCGTGGCGATGAACGTGACCGAGACGCTGGCGAGCACGAACATCATCACGTTGGTGATGATGTCGAGGAAGGGCACGATGTTGAGCTCACCCGCCTCTTCGCCCGGCTCCGGCTCTCTCGGCTGGGAGAGCCGCCGGATGCGCGATTTCTGCGAGGGGCTCAGCGGAGCGTCGTTGGTCTCGGCCATGGGTGCCGCTCTAGAAGTTCGGCTTGGCGATGGTGAGCAGGTTGAACACGCGCTCCGTGGTCGTCTCCAGGTCGTGCTGGATGTTCTTCGACCGCGTGTGGAGCACGACGTGCGCGATCATGCAGAGCACCGCGATGCCGAGGCCGAAGGCCGTGTTGTACATGGCCTCCGCGATGCCGTTCGAGAGCATCTGCTGCTTGACGGCGGCCGAAAGGCCGGGCGCTGCGATCGAGGAGAAGGTCTTGATGAGACCACTCACCGTGCCGATGAGGCCGATGAGCGTCGCGATGTTCGCGAGGGACCAGAGCAGCGCGACCCGCTTCTCGACGGCGGGCTTGAGGTCCGAGAGCTTCTCGCTGAGCGCCGCGTCGATGTCGTCGGCGCCCTTGCTCGCCTGCGTGAGCCCTGCCTTCACGAGCTGCAGGATCGGGTAGTCGCCGGCGTCGCAGAGCTTGATGGCGCGGTCGATGTTGCCCGCGACGACGAGCTTCTTGATCTGGGCGAAGAACTCCTTCGAGTTGACGCGGTATCGGTCGAGCTGGAAGTAAGCGCGCTCGATGATGACTGTCACCACGATCGCAGAGACGACCAGGTTCAACACGAGGAACGTGGGGTTCTCCTTGATGGCCCCCCACATCCCAACCTCGCCTCCGCCTTCGGCCGCCAACATGAACAGGTGACGCATCCTCGCAGTCCCTTTCTCCCTACCTAGTCACCAGAGCGCCACGAACCGTGGATATGCCCCGCGCGCAAAAGGCGCGATGGGGCCGGACTATAGCCGTCGCTTGATCTCCCAGGCAAGCGGCAGACGTCGCATGGATCGTGAGCTGAGGTCCCATCGATCTCATGTCGTCTGGTGGGGCTCCGTTCGATGTGGCTGGATCCTTCCAAGTTCGTAGAGAACGTGCCGTGTTTGCCGCGTGGCTCGCGCGATCTCGACCAAATGTTGCTTGACGAGCGAGGGTCTGAATCGCGAAGATGCGCGGGCACCTGGCGTCGAAGTTTCGCGTCAGGGGGTCGGAGAAGAAGATCATCGGGCACGGGCCATTTGCCCCGTTCGGAGGCGGGCGGGTAGAGTGGCCCCGAGACGGAACGAAGCCGAACACCCTACTTGCGTTGGGGAGACCGGCTCGGCTAGCGTCCTTGATCGCTTGGATGCCTTGGCCGAAGTCGCACCCTCCCCAGCGATGCAACGAAGCGAAGACAACGCGGAGAGCAACGAGCGGGGCGCGGGGCGCGAGGCCGCGACGGCCAGCGCGATCGCACGAAGACCGTCGCAGTAACTGCCGCATTCGATCCGGAATGGCTTTCATGTAGAGTGCGACACCTCGGCCCGAGCGGACGCGAGGCAAGCTGGAGGACCTGACAAATGCACGCAGCGTATGAGCACTTCAAAGAAGGTGGATGGGGCATGTGGCCCATCTTGTTCTGGTCGATCATGACGATCGGCATCATCGTGGAGCGCTCCATCTATCTGTTCGGCGCGTCGATCAACAAGGACGTCTTCCTCGCCACGATGCAGAAGTGCATCCTCGCTGGGGACGTGGCCAAGGCCGTCAAGATGTGCTCCGCCGCCAACGCGCCGCTCGCCCGCATCGTGCAGGCTGGCCTCGTGAAGGTGAACCGCCCCGACGAAGAGGTTCAGGCTGCGATGGATGAGGCCGCGCTCCGCGAGCTGCCGCGCCTCAGCAAGAACACGCCGTACCTCGCGCTTCTCGCGAACCTCGCGATGCTCTCGGGCCTTCTCGGCACCGTGACGGGCCTCATCATCGCCTTCGGCTCCGTCGGTGGTGAGTCGGTCGATCCGAGCCAGAAGGCCCGCGTTCTCGCGCAGGGCATCTCGGAGGCCATGAACTGCACGGCCTTCGGCCTCGGCGTCGCCATCATGGCCCTCATCGGCTTCGCCATTCTCAACGGCAAGACGCAGCACCTCGAGGACGACATCAACGAGGCGTCGGTCATGGTGCTGAACCTCGTCGTGTCGAACCGCCAGAAGGTGAACGTCGCGGCCGTGGGCCAGGCGGCTGCCTGAACCCACCTTGGGGCGGCGCCCACGCCCGCGCCGCCCCAGCCGTGATCTCGGGAGAACTTTCCCCCAGATCCGTTGTCGTACCAGGGCTAGGCCCTGTCCTCGAGGCAGGGTGGACTTGCGTGAACGGGGACGCACGAAGCGTCCCCCATCGCGGCCCGCGAGGGCGAGTTTTGCAGGAGGCACACGATGGGTGGCGTCGACGTAGATAGCGGCGGAAGCAAAAAGAAATCGACCAACACGGAAATCAACATGGTCCCGTTCATCGACCTGTTGATGTGTACGATCGCGTTTCTCTTGATCACCGCCGTCTGGGTGACGAACTCGCGCATGAACGCGGACGCGCAGGTCCCTGGGCCGCCGAACCCGGACAAGGAGCTCACGCCGCAGACGCCCGAGAAGGTGTTGAACCTGCACATCGGCGAGACCGATTTCGCGCTCGTGTGGAAGCAGGGCGCGACCGTGGTGAGCGAGGTTCGCGTGCCCAAGCCGCCGCCGGGCGACGGGGTCATCATCCGGTATTCGGACCTGGCGAAGAAGCTCGAGACCGAGTGGAACGCCAACGGTAGCCATCGCGATCCGAGCGACAAGAAGATCGACCAGGCGATCATGCACACCGACAACCGCACTCCGTTCAAGGAGATCATCGCGGTGCTCGACGCGCTTTACGCGACGAAGCGCAAGGTGAAGCTCCCCGACGGGGAAAAGGACCTCCCGGTCTTCAACATGACGTTCTCCGTCCGCTGATCTAGGAGACCTCCGATGGGTGGACACGACCGACCTCCGTCAAAACATCACAATCCCCACTCGCACGTCATCCACCAGCCGGGCCGGCGGTTGATGAAGCACATCCAGTTGAGGTTCGTCTTCAACAAGGTGTCGGGGCACGGCCGGCGAAGCGGCAACGCTTCGCTCAACCTGGTGAGCTTCATCGACTTCTTGATCACGACGGTCATCTTCCTCCTGATGTCGTTCTCGGCATCCGGTGAGATCACGGTCGACAAGAACGTCAAGCTCCCGAAGGCCGAGAACGTCGACGACATCATCGACGCGCCAATGGTCGCCGTGAACGGCAACCAGATCCTCGTCGACGGCGTGCTCGCAGGCTCCACGCGCGCCATCGAGGAGCTCGGCCGCATGCAGAAGATCGACGAGCTCTTCACGCTGTTGAAGAACAAGCGCGAGCTCTGGAAGCAGATCCAGCCGAACAAGCCGTTCCCCGGCGTCTGCATCCTCCAGGTCGATCAGAACGTGCCCGCGCTCGTGGTGAAGAGCGTCTTCCAGACCGCAGCCTTCGCCGGTTATCCGAACGTCAGCTTCATGGTCTCCAAGCTCCCCAAGTCGGGAGGCTGAAAGCCCCCATGCCGCCCAGCGCGGAAGAACGATCCCGCGGCCTGCCTGCACTGGTTCAAGCCAAGCAGGACCGCGGGGCCGGGAAGATGCGGTGGCCCGCGCCGAAGGTGTGGGCCTGGATCGGCCTCGTCATGGCGGTCACCGCCATCGTCCAGTGGAAGTGGGCGCAGGGGCGGGTCGAGAGCGAACGAAGCGGCGTCCTCGCACGGCAACGCGCCGTGGTCGTCGAGCTCGGGCCTCGCTGGTTCCCGCTCCGCGATCGGATCGAGAACTGGACGGTCGAGCTCGCCAAGGACCCGGCCACCGACGTCGTCGAGACGGAGATCCTCAAAGGCTGGAACTTCCGCGACAAACCCGGCATCTACCTCCGCCTCGACGCCGACCAGGCCACGAGCGCCGAGGCCATCCGCAAAGCCGCGAACGACTCGCTGCGCGACGGGTTCACCGCCTGCCTGTTCACGGCCGACAACAAGAACCAGCTCTCCGGCAAGGAGTGCAGGGCCACCCGGGAATGCGCCGTCGGCGAGATCTGCAACGAGCTCGATCGCTGCGCGCCGCCCGCACAACCCTACAACCTGCGCGTCGCGTACCGCTCGATGCGGATCCTCTCGGAGGACTGGGTGCGCGAGACGCAGGACGTCACCGGCGACCTCAAGCTGCGCGCCCTCGCTGCGTTCTTCGAAGACGCCGTGCGCGACGACATCCCGATCGCGATCGACCTGCTCACGCGGGCTCAGTATTTCGCGGTCGTCCTCGACGAGTCGCCGCCGAAGCTCGAGGTGCCGAAGGACATGTCGAAGTCCGAGGCCCTGCGCGCC
>JANMGF010000577.1:0-1816 GCA_031374535.1 Polyangium sp. (in: bacteria) | reverse complement strand
GCGGCAATCGCCGCGGCGGCTCGCGCATGGGAGGCGGGGCGAGCCGCCCCGTCCGCGCCGGAGACAGCCATGACGACATCCATGATCGCGAGCGCAGACAGCCCCGTGGGACGAGAGCCGGCGGTCTTGCCGCCGTATCTTTCGGGCAATTACGCGCCCGTCGATCGGGAGATCACGGCCTCCGATCTGCCGGTGGTCGGCGAGATCCCGAAAGACCTCGCGGGCATCTTCGTGCGCAACGGCTCGAACCCGCGATTCCGGCAGAAGGGCCGATACCACTGGTTCGATGGCGACGGGATGATCCACGCCCTGCGTTTCGAGGACGGGCGCGCGGGGTATTCGAACCGCTGGGTGCGCACGAGCGCGTTCCTCGAAGAAGAGAAGGCCGGGGCCGCGCTCTGGACGGGCGTGACCGAGCGGCCTGATTTCACGAATCCGCGCGGGCCGTTCAAGGACACGTCGAACACCGATCTCGTCTTTCACCGGGGCCGCATCCTCTCGCTCTGGTGGCTCGGCGGCGCGGCGTACGTGGTGAACCCGATCACGCTCGAGACCTCGGGCACCGAGGATTTTGGCGGCAAGATGCCCTTGATCTCGGCCCATCCGAAGGTCGACGCGGTCACGGGCGAGCTTTTGCTCTTCGATTACAAGCCCTTCCCGCCGTATCTCACGTATGCCGTCGTCTCGCCCGCGGGCGAGCTCGTGCACAAGACCGAGATCGAATTCCCCGGGCCGCGTCTCCAGCACGATATGGCGATCACCGAGCATTATACGCTCTTCTTCGACATGTCGATGCAATGGGATCCGGAACTCCTGAAGGTCGGCAAGACGCGCGTCAAGTATTTTCGCGACAGACCCGGCCGCATCGGTATTCTTCCGCGCCATGCGGCCGGGTCCGAGATTCGCTGGTTCGACGTCGGCCCCTTCTACATGTACCACACGATCAATGCGTGGGAGGAGGGGGATCGTATCGTGCTCATCGGATGCAAGATCGACGCGCCCGTCGTCGGCGATCCGGAAAACCCCGCGCGCGAGGTGGCCACGATCGGGTTCTTGCGCCTCGAGCCCAACCTGTATCGGTGGGAGCTCGACACGAAGACGGGCGCGGTGAAGGAGTCGCGCCTCGACGACGTGCTGACCGAGTTCCCCCGCATGGACAACCGCTCGCTCGGGCGAAAGACGCGTTATAGCTACAACCCGCGTATCTCGTCGGCGCCGACGTTGCTCTTCGACGGCGTGGTCAAGTACGATTACGAGGCGGGGACCAGCGCGGCGCACACGTATCCGGCGGGCCGCTTCGGCAGCGAGGTGGTCTTCGCGCCGCGCGTGGGCGGGGCGGGCGAGGACGACGGGTACCTCGTGACGTTCGTCGTCGACGAGGCGAGCGGCGAGAGCGAGGTCTACGTGCTCGACGCGAAAAATGTCACGGCCGCTCCTCTCGCGCGCGTAAAGCTCCCGCAACGCGTGCCGACGGGATACCACGCGTACTGGGCGCCCGCGTCGGACGAATGATGCTGGACACGGTGCATCTGGTGGGGTCGAGCCTCACGAGCTTGAAGGCCACGCTCGTCGAATTCGGGGTGCGGTACGGGCTCCAGATCCTCGGCGCCATCGTCATTCTGGTGGTCGGGGTCAAGATCGCGTCGTACGTCTCCCGGGGCCTCGATTCGTGGCTCGAGAAAAGGACTTCGGTCGACGTCGCGCTCCGGAACCTCATCGTCCGCGGGTTCAACGTCGTCATCGTCGGCGCCACGGTCGTCATCGCGGCCGAGAAGATCGGCGTGCCCGTCGCCTCCCTCATCGCCGGGCTCGGCGT
>JANMGF010000564.1:0-7215 GCA_031374535.1 Polyangium sp. (in: bacteria) | reverse complement strand
ACGCCGAGCCGCTCGGAGCGCCCGGGGCAGGTTCGCCACTCCAACCGACACTGAAGACAGCGAGCCCCGCGACCAGGAGGGGCAAAATCCAAGCTCGTCCGATTCGCATTTCCAAAGCTCCTCCACGCCACGCGCGGCGCGGCGTTTGATGATCATCACTGGGCAACGTGGGCCCCGCGCCCAGCCTCGCGGACATGAGGGCCCACGCGAAAGACTTCATTCATGGCTGACAGACGCCGGATTTGCACGAAAAACCCGATGCGCAATCGGTGGGGACGAGGCAACCCTGGCCCTGGGGGCATTTCTTCGGATCCATCATATCCACCGCGCAGCTCCCTCCGCAATCCACGCCGGTCTCGTTGCCGTCTTTGAGCGAATCGCCACAGGTAGGTGCCACGCAGACCTTGGGGCTTCCGGTACATTGCCCCTCCCCTTCACAATCGGTGCGCACGTTGCATTTCAGGCCGGCGGTGCACGGAGCGCAGGGGCCACCGCAATTGATGTCCGTCTCGCCGTTGGCCGCGTCCTGATCCATGTCGGTGCAATGCGCAGGGATGCACTTCCCGAAGCTCGTGCAAGTCGCAGTGCCGCCGCAATCGCCGTCCGCCGTGCACTCGATGCAGTTGAACGTGCTGTTGCAGAGACCACTCGGATTGCCCCACTTGGTCTCGCAAACTTCTCCGGTTGCAGCCTGCGGCGCGTCCCATGCCTCGCAGCCGTCCACATAACACGGGTTCAGCCAATCGTACACGTCGGCAGGGGAATCGGCCTGGCTGATGTCGCCCGACCCGTCGCACTCCCGTTGCTTGCAATCGCCGTAGATCTGCGCGCCCACGGGCACGCCGGGCATGATCTCCGTCGTCCATTCGCAGGTCCCCGCGTTGCAGGCGCCGCCCATCCGGCATTCGTTCTCCGCGCAGTTCGCGTCGACCGTGCACCCCGGCGCCCCGCCGCTGCCGGTGGAGGAGGATCCCATGCCGCCCGCTCCGCCGCCGCCCGTTCCCCCGCCCGTTCCCCCCGAGCCGCCGCCCGATGGGTCGAACTCGTAGGAGTCGAACTCGACGCACCCCGAAGGCGCGGAGAGAGCGGAAACGAGAGCGAGCGGAACGACCAAGAGCCAAGACATTCGGTTCATCGAAGGCTTCTCCCTGCCCCGCCCGGCGCCCGCAGGCGCACGGCAGGCCGGCCCGGGCAGTACGTTGGACGGTGCCCCGCCGAAGGCGCGAGGGCCGATGCTCGGCCACCACGCAGTAGGCTTGCCCGGGCAGTTCGTCGGGACACGTCGCCGACGATGGTAGCGAATCAGGGACGGCAACGCGAGCCTTCGGCGAAGGTCGAGCCTGGATCCGGCAGGGCCGAGGCCCCGAACACGCACCACCGACCGGCAGATTGACGCGGAGAAACCACGCAGGTAGCCCTTCTGGGGGCCGCGCGCGCGCCGGGCGGTGAGGTGGAAACCGAGTGGCCGAATCCGTCTTGCGTCCCGCCGCCGAGGAGCTCTTCCGCGAGGAGCTCGAGGCGCTCGCCGCCGCCGACAACTTCCCGAAGCCGAGGGGCTTCCGGCTGTCGCCACGGTCGATACGCACGTTCATCCTCGGCTCGGGCGAGGCACGTCTGCCACGGGCCGGCGGCGAGGGCGCGATCGCGATCACGCAAAAATTTTTCGGCGACGACGCGCTGGTCGAGCGGGCGATCGTGACCCTGGCCTCGCCACGCGCGCTCTTGCTCGTGGGTGAGCCAGGGACGGCGAAGTCGATGCTGTCGGAGCTGCTCGCCGCGGCGGCCTCGGGGACGAGCCTGCTCACGGTGCAAGGGAGCGCGGCGACGACCGAGGATCAGATCAAGTACACGTGGAACTATGCGCTTCTCCTGGCGAAGGGGCCGGTGCGGGAGGCGCTCGTGCCTTCGCCCCTCTTCGCGGCGATGCGCGAGGGCCGGATCGCGCGGTTCGAGGAGCTGACGCGTTGCCCCGTGGAGGTGCAGGACAGCCTCGTGGGGATCCTGTCGGACAAGGTGCTGCGGGTGCCGGAGCTCGAAGGCGAAGACGGGATCCTGTTCGCGCGCGAGGGCTTCAACCTGATCGGCACGGCGAACGCGCGCGACCGCGGGGTGAACGAGATGAGCGCGGCGCTCCGGCGGCGGTTCAACTTCGAGTCGGTGCGGCCGATCCGGGACTCCGCGGTGGAGATGGCGCTCGTCGAGCGGGAGGTGCAAAAGCAGCTCGCAGCGGCGGGGGCGGACGTGCCGGTGCCACGCGACGTGGTGGAGCTCGTGGTGACGACGTTCCAGGAGCTGCGGTCGGGCCGGAGCCGCGAGGGGGTGCACCTCGACAGGCCCGAGGCCCCGCTCTCGACAGCCGAGGCGATCGGGACGCTGCACGCAGCGGCGCTGCACGCGCACTACTACGGGACGGGCAAGCTCGGCGCGGAGGAGGTGGCGGCGCACCTCGCAGGCGCGGCGGTCGGGGACACGGCGGAAGACGCGACGAAGCTCGAGCGGTACGTCGAGACGGTGGTGCGGGATCGAGCGAGCCGGCATGGAGGCCCGTGGGGCGCGCTGCTGGAGGCGTGGCGCAAGATCGGTCGCAGCTCATGAAACGCGGGCCGGGGGACCTCGGGGCCCCGGAAGAGACGCGGGTCGAGGTGGCGAGGCGCCTCGGGCTCGAGGGACCGCTCGGGTTTTTCCCGGTGCGCCACCAGAGCCCGACGTGCGCGGCGAAGCTCGAGGCGTTCCTGCCGACGTTCGCGCCGGATGTGATCCTGGTCGAGTTGCCCGCGCGTTTCGAGGAGCACCTCGACGCGTTGCTCGATCCGGAGAGCCACGCGCCGTTCGCGTTCGTCGCGGTGACGGAAGGGCGAAGTCCTCGCTTCGTCGCGCAGCGCGGCGCAGGAAAGGACGCCGAGGGGCCACGATCCCGGGCGTATTACCCGTTTTGCGACTACTCGCCCGAGCTCGTCGCGCTCCGGTACGCGAGGGCAAACAGCATCGAGGTGCGGTTCATCGATCGGCTGGATCCTCTTCGCGAGGAGGACGAGGACGAGGACGAAGAGGGTGATCTCGTCGCGACGGCGCGCGCGCTGGGCGAGCGGCTCGGAGGTGGATCGGACGCGCCGCTCGGGCGGAGTCGGTTCACGGCGGCGCTCTGTTTGCGTGCGGGTTGCCGGGATTTCGACGAGCTCTGGGAGGCGCTCTTCGAGCAAGGAGGCTGGGACGAGAGCCCCGAGCGCTGGGCGATCGAGGTGGGCACGTACGCGCTCGCGACGCGAGGAACGTTCGGGCGGGAGGAGCTCGCGGCCGATGGGACGCTCGCGCGGGAGCAGTTCATGGCGGCGAAGATCGCGGAGGCCGCGGCGCAGAAAGGGAAACGCGTGCTGGTGGTCGCGGGGGCGCTGCACGTGGTGGCGCTCGGCGGCGCGCGGGAGGAGCTCGGGCGGGCGCGGCGCACGCCGAAGGAGGAAACGGAGGCGGACGTGCACCTCGTGCCGTACACGTTTCCGCGGCTCGATGCGTTGCTCGGGTACGCGCCGGGGATGAGCGGGCCAGCGTTTTACCAGCACGTGTGGGAGGCGCGGGCGGAGGCGGATCCGTTCGCGCGGGCGGCGGAGAAGGTGCTGCTCGAGACGATCCGGCAGGCGCGGGCCGAGGGCGATGCGCTGGGGCCGGCGGATGCGATCGCGGCGATCGCGTTCGCGCGGGAGCTTTCGTCGCTGCGGGGCAGGCCGCGGGTCGGGCGGGCGGAGGTGATCGAGGCCGCGACGAGTTGTTTCGTGAAGGGCGAGCTCGGGGTGTCGGGGCGGCGGGTGGTGGCGGCGCTCGGCTGTGCGATGCGGGGGAGCCGCGTGGGCAAGCTGGGTCCCCGGGCCGGTCCGAGCGCGATCACCAGGGATTTTCGCGCGACGGCCGAGGCGCTGGGGCTCTTCGTCGATGGAGGTCGGCCGCGAGGGCTCGAGCTGCAACTGGCGGCGTCGAAGAAGGCGCAACGAAGCTCGTGGTTCTTGCACCGCACGGCGTGGCTCGAGCTCGGGTTCGCGACGCAGGCGTCCACGCGCGCGGGCACGGACGAGGAGGCGTTCGAGGAGGCGACGGAGCGCTGGTCGGTGGCGTATGCGCCGGAGGTGGACGCGCGGCTCGTGGATCTCGCGGCGGAAGGCACGAGCGTGGAGGAGGCGGCGGCGCGCAGGCTCGCGCGGGCGGCGCGGGAGGCGGAAGGTCACGCGGGGGCGATCGCGGCGTGCGTGGGACGAGGGGTGCGTTTGGGGCTCGAAGGGCTCTGCCTCGGGCTCGCGCCGTCGCTCGAAAGCGCGATCCGCGAGGACGTGGATCCGCGATCGCTGCTCGAAGCGGGGCGGAAGCTCCGGCGGGTGCGAGCGTTTCGTGCGCGGATCGGCTTGCCGAAGGCGACGTGGCTCGAAGCGCTGGCGCGCGCCGCGTACGATGAGGGGACACACGGGCTCGGGAGGCTCGCGCAGCGCACGGGCGCGCAGGCGAAAGAGGTGCCGGCGTTGCTCGTGGATCTCGCGGGCGCGACGCTCGCGGCGGATGGAATGGGGCCGGAGCGGGAGAGGGTCGTGGCGAAGGCGCGGGCGGCGCGGGAGATCGCGCGGGCGAGGTCGCCGCTCGTGCTGGGCGCGCTCGACGGGCTGCTCGTGTGTCTCGGCGAGGGACGGGGCTCGGAGCTAGGCGCGCATTTCGAGGCGGCGCGGGGGCGGCCGGAGGCGAAAGGGGCGTACCTCGAGGGCCTGCTCGCGCTCTCGCCGCGCGCGCTTTTCGACGAGCCGTCGCTGCTCGAAGCGCTCGTTTCGCATGTGTCGTCGGGCAGCTTCGAGGGTTTCCTCGCGTCGCTCCCGTCCTTGCGTCGTGCGCTCGCGCGGCTCGGTCCACGCGAGCTCGAGGAGATCTCGGCGCGCGCTGGGAAGGCGATCGGCCTCGATGGGCCGGAGGCGCCGGTCGTGTCGCCCTTGCCGCCCGAGGAGGTGGCGCGGCTCTCGGCCTGGGAGCGTCGATGGCTCGAAGCAGAGGCGACATGGGCGGGGCCCGCCTCCGCCGACGATCGCTGACGTCTTCGACGTGCGCGGGTACCATGCGGGGCGAGGTGACGACGTGGAAGGACTGAAGAGAAGCTTGGCTTCATGGATAGGCGTGGCGCTGCTCGCCGCGACGACGGTCGCGTCGGCGGACGTGCCCCGCGACAAGCCGCCCCTGACGCGCAAGGAGATCCGCGAGGACAAGAAGGAGATCCGCGAGGATCGCAAGGAGATCCGCGAGGATCGCAAGGAGATCCGCGAGGACAAAAAAGCGGGCGCGGATCCGAAGGAGATCCGTGAGGACAAGAAGGAGCTCCGCGAGGACCGGAAGGAGCTCCGCGAGGACAAGAAGGAGCTCCGCGAGGACCGGAAGGCGCGGCGCGAGGCGAAACGCAAGGAGCTGCGCGAGAAGTGGGGCGACGTGACGAAGCGGCCCGAGGCGCGCGCGGAGCTGAAGGTCCACGCGCGGCGGATGGCGCGGCTCACGCAGGCGCGGAAGGTGGCGGAGACGGACGGCAAGAAGGAGCTCGTCGCCCGCATCGACAAGCTTCTCGAGAAGGAAAAGGCGCGTCACCAGCGCGCGATGGATCGGCTGAAGGAGAAGAAGGCTGGAGGTGCGCCGTGAGAGGAATCGTGCTCGCTTGCGTGGTGGCGCTCGTCGCCGTCGGATGTGAGAAAAAAGAAGAGACCGCGGCCGCGCCGGCGCCTTCGCCGAAGCCCACCGCGGAGCTGCCGAGGCCGCCTGTCGCGATCGCGCCGGCGCCCGCGGAGACGGCCGAGGACGACCTCGCGACCGCGGAGGAGTTCGAGGAGGAGGCCGAAAAGGACATCGCTTCGTCGACGGTCGAGGCCGAGGTCGACAAGCTCGAAAAAGAAATCGGCGAGTGAACGGCGGCGCGGCGCGGAGGGCGGGCCGTGGAAGCTCGACGCGCCGCTTTCGCTTTGCTACCCATTTCCAGGATGAGCTCGCTCAAGGTCGGGGACCGCGCTCCGGAGATCGACGCGCGGACGAGCGACGGCAACCCGTTCGTCCTGTCCCAGCAGGAGGGGCTCTGCACGGTGATCTACTTCTTCCCGAAGGCGTTCACGCCGCAGTGCACGGGCGAGGCGCGCACGTTCCGGGACAACTTCAACGAGCTCTTGCTCGCCGGCGCGAACCTCGTCGGCGTGAGCACGGACGACTCCGCGACGCAGTGCCGCTTCGCCGGGGATCTGCAGGTGCGATTCCCGTTCCTCCCGGACACGGACAAACGCATCGCGAAGGCCTACGGCGTGCTCTGGCCGATCGTGGGTCTGGCGCGGCGGTACACGTTCGTCGTGAGCCCCGCGATGGTCATCGAGGCCGTCTTCCACCACGAACTCGACGTGCAGGCGCACCGGGACGACGTGCTCCGTTTCGTCCACACGAAGTTCGAAGCGCAACGGCCGACGTCGGGCTGAACCTGCGCTTTACGTACGCGGGCTCTTGCGCTCGCGTTTCTCGCGCTTGGCGACCACGGCAGCGGCGCGCTTGGCCATGACCTCGGGTGAGGGCGGGCGGCCGGGGAGCGGGTCTTGTTCGTCGTGGTGCTCCTCGATGGCGCCGGGCTCGTAGCCGAGCTCGAAGATGGCGACCTCGCGTTGACCTCGCTCGCCGAGGCGGATCGGCATGACGGAGGCGCCGATGCCCGCGCCGACGTACACCGCGCCCGCGTGCGCTCCGCCGGTCCTGCGGCTGCCGTAGAGGCCGTGCACGTAGCGGTGCCCCGCGAGCTTGCCGATCGCGAGCTCGTGCAGGCGGGCGAGCGTGACCTGGCCGGCGTGGGTGTGGCCGGACAGGACGAGGGGCACGTCGCCGAGGGCCCAGAGGCCGTCCGCCTCTTCGGCGATGTGGGACATGGCGATCGTGGGGACGTCGCGGCGCAGGCCCTTCAAGGCCTCGTCCCGCCGCGCGTGGCCGGTGTACGCGTCGTCGAGGCCCACGACCTGGAGGAGCTGGTGGCGCAGGCCGATGAGGGTATGGCGGTTGTCGAGGATCTCGACCCCGCCGCGAAGCAAAGCGCGCCGGACCTCGTCGGCGCCGGACCAGTAGTCGTGATTGCCGAGAACAGCCATGACGGGCGCCTCGAAGCGCTGCACGAGCGCCTCCAGCCGGTCGAGGTATTGCTGGCTGTGGCATACGAAATCGCCCGTCAGCAGGACGAGATCGGGC
>JANMGF010000546.1:0-9808 GCA_031374535.1 Polyangium sp. (in: bacteria) | reverse complement strand
GGTCCGAGCGGTCGGGATGGTATTTGGGGGCCCCGAAGCGAGGTCCGGGCGGTCGGGGTGGTATTTGGGGAGGCCCCGAAGCAGGGTCGAGCGGTCGGGATGGTATTTGGGGAGGCCCCGAAGCGAGGTCTGAACGGTCGGGATGGTATTTGGGGAGGCCCCGAGGCGAGGTCTTCGCGGTCCCCCAAGTGCCGCCCGTGGAAGCGGGGAGGGGCAGCCCGCGCCGACCTCCGGACCGACCTCCGAGAACGGTTTCGTCACCTCTGACCCGGCGTGAGCCGCTGGATCTGCGTCCTGGTGACGACGGATCGGCGCTGTTGGCGCGCGTTGGTGCCACTTCGGACCTCGTGGCCGCCCTTTGGGGCGTCCCGCTGGCACGAGCTGGTTTCACTTCGGACGCTGCCGCCTGCTCGACGGCCACGAACTCGCGCCGGTTACGACGAGGTTTCTTTGCGCACTGAGGGTGCGCGGTGCCGTCCGACGGGGCGCGTGATCCCTTGGCTGCTCGGCGGGGCGCCTCGGCCACGGGATCAACGCGCGGACGGAGCTACGGCTTTGCGTATTCAATGACGATGACGCCGTGGCCGCTCGGCGTGCACACGCCTTCCTCGTTCTCGGGATTCGCGCCGACGTTCCAGGAGCCGCCACCTCCGGCCACGCGACCGCCGCCGCCGCCGGCGTAGCCGCCGCCACCGCCGCCGCCATAACAGCCATTGCCAGCGCCGCCGCCGCCATAACCTCCATGGGCAGGGCCGCCGCAGGACTTCCCGAATCCACCTCGGCCACCTTTCGGGGTGCTCACGAACGCCAGGCCGCCCTCGCCATACGTGCCATCGGAGGCGCCATTGCCGAACCAGCCGCCGCCGGCGGAGCCGTGGGTCAGCGCCCGAGCGCCGCCCATGCCATTCGTGCCGCCCGCGATGAACCCGGACAAGTAACTCGCGTGCGTCGAGCCGGCCACGCCGTTCGGGCCCACGCTGCCGTGGCGACCGTGGACCAGCGCTCCGGAGCGGACGCCGCCGCCGCCGCCGGCGACGAGCAGCGGAGCGCCATTCAACGTCACGAAGGTCCCACCGCCGCCGCCGCCGCTGTACGGGGACGAGAGGCCCTTCTGACCCACGAGCATCTGGAGCGTGTCGCCGGCTTTCAAGGCGAACTCCCCGGACATCTGGGCGCCGCAGCCCCCGGGCACGCTCGCCTGCGCAGCGGCGGCGCCCCGCGCGCCGACCGCGGTGATGCGGTACGTCGCGTCGCCGGGCGCCGTCCAGGTCTGCAAGGACGGCGGGCCATTCGGGCCCTGGAACGAGATGCCATTCACTTCGTTCGTGAATTTGAAGTTGCCCCGGAGGACCGTGAATGGCGAGAAGCTCGTGGTCATGCCGCAGAGCATGAAGACGCTCTCCAGGACGTCGAGGTTGCCGGTGATGCCGCAGCTCCCAAGAAGATCATCCACGTCGCAGCCACAAACCTCCGGCTCTGCGATGCAGTCCACGACCCGAGGCTTATCCGGAGGAGGCTCGAGCACCTCCCACGCGTTCGTCGTCTCGTTGTAATGGCCCAGGACCAGGAACTCCGAGAGCGCCTGGACGGCCGCGAATTTCTGTCGCACGCACACCTCCACGGCAGCCGGCTGGAAGCTCGCGGTGGTCCGGATGTCGTAGTAGACCCCGGTGCACTCGATCTGCTGCTCCTCCAGCGTATCCTTTTCGGGGCAATGCAACCCGAAATTGGCCGGCGGCTGCGGCCCGAGCGGCGTCACGACCACGCTGGTGTACCCCGGCGCGGACACCGAATCGAACTTCAGCACCGCTTCGAGCTCCGGCGTGTCGACCGGCGTCACGACCACGTCCGTACCGGTGGGGGTGTTGACCGGCGCGCCGAACGTGATGCTCTTGGAGCTGAACAGCGTCTGGTTGCCGTTGACCGTGGCGTACGCGTTCATGGTGTAGGTGCCAGGTTCGGCGACCATGACGAGGGCGGATTTGCCCTGGAGTTGCGAGGAGCCGTTCGCATAGAAATATTTGTACGTCTTCAGCGAATTATTTTCGTCGTAATCGTACCCGTGCCCCGAGACGTTGGGGCTCTTGAGGAGGATCTCCGGGGCCTCGGCCGAGGCCTCCTTGACATCGAAGTAGGCGACGCTCTCGACGAGCGTCAGCTCCTCGGCGCCGAGATCCGCCGTCATGCCCGGATCGACGGTGACCGTCTGCACGCTGCTGTCGGTGTAGTGGTAGCGATGGTACTGCGCGTTGAGCGGGATCTGCGGGTTCGAATTATCGTAGAAGTTCACGGACGCCCGGTAGCGTCGCCAGTCCCCGCTGGGGAGAGCGAAGTCGAACTGGCCATCGACAGGCGTCCAGTGCTCGGTCGATCCCTGGTAGCTCGGGCTCGGATCCTGGCGCCGGAGCTGCGCGGACGAAGAGGAGAGATCGGCGTTCGTGAAGAAGCCGTTCACGACCAGGGGCACTTCGCCGGTGCCCAAGGTCTCGACGAAATCCTGGGTGGTCGTCTGGCCGGCGTCGATCGTGACGCGAAACGACTTCGTCTCGCTTCGGTGCGCTGGAGAGGAGAACTGGGTCTGCACGAATACGTCGTATTGACCTGCCGTGAACTCGAGCGCGTAGGATCCGTTCGTGGGGATCACCGGAGAGCCGCTGATTCCTTGGGCCGCCGTGCCCGAGACGCCGCGGAAATAGAGCCGCTGCTGCTGGATGGGCGTGCTCGTGGTGAGGGCGTTCGATCCGGCCAGCATGCCCGTGGTCGTGAGATCGATCGCCCAGTTCACGCTGGTTTGCCCCTGCAGCATGTTGAGCGTTTGCGTGGTGAGGTTGCGCGTGATGTCGGTCCCGCCGCTGGTCGTCACATAGGCCCAGCCGGACAGGCTGACCGAGCTCTGGGGGATCATGGCCACCCAACTCGCGGTGGAGGATGGCCGCGGGGCAGAGAACGAATTGTAGTTTCGCCCGTAGTACGATTCGTTGTTCCCGCTGGCAGAGCCATACACGTCGTAGGAGCGAAGAACGCCTCCGAGCACGCTGATCGAGTAGTTGATGCGGGCGGCGCCGGGGTAATGGAAGTCGACCGTGGTCGGGCCGACCTGGTTGTCCACCAGCACCGGGGTCCACCGACGGACCTGCAGAGACGACGACCAGGCCGTCGGATTGCTGAAGTAAGCCTCGAGCCATGGCTGGTACGACTGGCCGCTCTCGACGGTCAGCGAATACTGGTTCGACGGGAACGTCCCGTGGGCCGCCTGGACGCCGGTCGTGGTATAGGCCGTCGCACCGACCTGCGAGATTGCCTCCGCGCCGAACGAGGCCTGTCCTTTGAGCTCGGCGGGGTTGAGAATGAGGTCGCTGGCGAGGGCCGGACGCGCGGCGGGCAAGCTCGCCACCGCCATGCTCGTACCCACGAGAAGCAGCGTGTTTCTGGTTCGTTTCCGCATGATGTCGTTCCTTTCCGATTCGAGTTCGAGTCAATCATGTAGCCTGATGAATTCACCGTCGTGCGCCGGAGCGAACTCCCTCTCCGTCCGAAGCCACCCTTCCGGAAACGAATGCGCATGCTCGTCGATCTGCGCGAGCGCCTCGGTGGGATTCGTCGTCATGAGGCCGTGGGCCTCCTTGATCAGGGCGGTCTCGCGCGCGAGCGTATCGTCCGCTGCGCTGGGAAGGCGCCCGTCGGGCGGCTCCACGCGCTGCTTTGTCTTTGACGATCATCGAGGAGGCCGCCGTCGGGTTGGCCCGGCTCGACAACGCGCCACGGGCGCTCCCACCCCGCATCCCCGAGATAGCCGACGTATACGTTGGGGTAGTCGCCCGTCATGGCGGGCGGCGCGCCGCAGCTCGCGATGTGGCGGCGGTTCGTGACGGAGAATAGCGGCGTTCCCACGGGATGTTGGTTTTACCCGGAGGCGTCCGAAGTGGGCAAGAACTGTGTGGATGCGATGGGGGCGTGTCGTGCGTCGTCATCGCTTGGCCAGTCTCCCGACCGTCCTTCGTCACCTCGCCGCCGGGGGGGCAGCTTGCGGAGGAGCCTCGGCGACGCGGGCCCCACACGCCATCGCGACCACCTCGGGCTGCACGAGCCCGACGAGCACCTGGACCACGTCCGCGACCGCCACCATGCGCTCGCGCCTGGTCTTCGTGTGCGCGTCACCCGCCAGAGCGAGCACCCCGAGTCATCCGCATGTGCTCATGCCGCGCGCTTCCGCGCGAACACCTCCACGGTGATGTTGAACGCGGCGCGGTGCAATGCCTCCGCCGCGCGGGTAGCTTCCTCCGCGGTCGCGGCAAAGCCGCGGAACACGTCCCGGCCTTTTGCGTCGATGGCCCCCTCCTCCACGTAAATGCAGCCATCGCTGCCGAGCGCGAGCTTGTGGAGCAGTGCCCACGCGAGCAAATCCGCCGCGGTGAACTTCACGGCTTCCTCGGCATGCAATGCGTAGCCGAAGAACATCGGGCGATCCGGAGGCGGCGGTGCGTCCTCCAACTGGAAATAAAGCATGCCATCGCTGGCGAGCGCGAACTCCGTGGCCACCTCCTCAGGTTCGGGCGGCTCGGGAGCGGGGGTAACCATTCTTTTGCTGGGCTTCCTGGGCATGGCTGTGCCTCCTTGAACGAAAGAGTCGATCGTCGGTGCTCGCCGCTCGAAGACGAGGCGCTGCCACGCGCCACCCCGGGTGACCGGAAATGAGCAACGGAGCCATGCATACGCCTTGCGCTGAATGACAGCGCCTCGGCTTCGAGCGGCGAAGGACGAACGGTTCGTCCCTCAGACACAAACAATGCTGGCGCTCGAAGCGGGGTAACGCGGGCGGTGCCGATTTTTCGGCGGAGGGCTCGGGCCCGGTTCGGCCTCTACTTGATCAGGTAGAACGGATGCAGGCAACAGAACGTGACCGCCCTCGTCACGTCACGCACGGCGCTGCCCGTAGGCGTCCCGCCGCTGGTCTCGCAGCTCCCGGGCACGTAGGCGAGGTCCGTGATCGCCTTGGCGGCGAGGGCGTGGCCTACGGGAAGTATATTGACGCACTGGTCGTAGGGGGACTGGAGACCGTTCTGCTCGGATTGCGAGGCGCATGCGGCGTCGTCATACAGCCGTATCGACGCCGTGCATCCCCCTCCCGCGGGCTCGCCACATTCGCAGTTGGCGCAGCCGCGATCGTCGATGACGCCGTCCTCCGGAAACATCTCATAACGCGCGTAAAGATAATTGTCTGGGCAGGGAACGTCCACGCCTTCCCGAACGATGCACTGGAGCCACCCCGGTCCGGGATCGCTCACACAATACTCGGTCCCCCCGTCCGAATAACACGCGTCATCGTTCGTGTTGGCCATGCATGCGAGGCCGGCGAGTTTCCAGTCCGTTTTCTTCGTGAACGCGGGTGTCTCGCTCTTGGGGGTGCACGACTCGCTTGTCGGCCCCGGGAGCGGGGACACCCACACGGATTGGGCGCACGGCTCGCCCCCGCACTGCGCACCGGCCGGAAGGGCATTCTCGCTCGTACACGAGCCGTCCCAACCGGCCGGTCCATCAAAAGGGAGGCTAGCCGCTCCCATCTCCCCGCACGCACCGGCGCGGATCTCCATGTTCTCGGGCAACCCGCTGCACGCGCCCGACGCTCCGCATTCGCACGCCGCGCACTCCGCCGCCGGCGCGTCGAGGTCCGCGAAGAGGCGGAACTTCTCGCTCGAAGTGCCCGGGGGACACTCGGTCGGAAGGGCGCCAGGCGCTGCGACGAACAACGAGATCGCCATCTCCGTCCAGTAGCCCGCGTTGCCGCTCGGCACGGGAACGCAGCGGCCGGTGCAGGCGGATTGCCCCGCGTCGTCGGTTTCCGCCTCCGCATCGGTCCCCGCGTCTCCTGCGTCCGTGCCGGCGTCGATGCACTCAGGAACGGGGAAGTACGAGTCGGGGTCGCATTCACCCGGCGCGAAAGAGGGCGCCGCCGTGCACGAGGCAACAACGAGCCCGAGGCTCAAAAGGACCGACAGAAGAACCGTTCGCATGTTTAAAACTCCCATCCCCCGCCGACTTGCACGCCAAGCATGACCGGCGGCTGATCGGCGAGGACCGTTGGACCCACAACCACCTTCACGCCACTCGTCAGGCCGAGGACATCGGCCGCCCCGTGGAGCGTGAAGGATTCCGTAACTCGAACCCTGACACCAGCCCGCCCACCGAAGCCGGGCTTGACAAACGTATAACTTGCAGGCTTGTAGCCTTGCGCCGAGAACTCGACGTTGATCACCCCGAGGTGCCCGAGCGCGCAGCCGAAGAACCACTTGTAGTGGCCGCATACGCTCGCGATCCCGCCTGCCGTCATCGCGTTGATCGGGCGGGCCGCAACACCTGACGTGAGCCACGCGGCGCGAGCCTCGAGCCCGAGGGACACGGAGTCGTTTGGCCTCAAACTGCCGGCGATCATCGCACCCACCGCAGGCGACCATGACGCCACGCCAAACACGACGATCGGTCCGGCGATCACGGAGCCGCGCAAACCCGCCTTCTTCTGCTCGCCGATCACGCCCCCCACGATCGGCTCCTGCGGCGGCGGCTCATCGTCCGGCGGGAGCGACGACAAGTCGGGAATCCGCGGCGTATCGCGCCGCAGCCACGCATTCAACGGAGGCGGGAGAGGTTTGGGCAACGCGCGGAGCGTCAACGTGACGCGTATCTCCTGCCCCTTCGGCGCCGTGAACGTCTCCACGGCGTCCTCGTACCCATCGAGCCGCGCCCGCAGCTCGTGCTCGCCGGGCGCCACGAACATCGACACGGCCGAGAATCCCTTGCGGTTCCTCGGCTCCCCGTCGAGCGTCAACGTCGTCCCGGCGTGCGAGATCGTGACGTCCACCCAGGTCATCTCCGCGCGGGCCGCATCGTATGCCGTCAAGAAGCCGTGGCGTTCCTCTGCCGCCGCGTTCGTCGCGCGCTGGATCGCTTCGAGCAGCAGATCCGCGGCATCCACGGGCTTCCCGAGCTGCACGAAGAGGACGCCGAGGCGTCCGGCGACCAGCGGGTCGTGGCGCACGTCGAGCGCGGCGGAGTACGCCCACGCCGCGTCCGTTGCTCGTCCCGCGGCGCGCGCACGGTCCCCGTCGATCACATACGCGTTGAATCGCGCCTTCGTCGCCTCGTCTTCGAGCGCATCCGGCGGGACAGGTGATGCATCGCGAGGTTCGTCGGCGAGCGCGATCGGTGTAAGGCCGAGAAGGACGAGGAGCACGACACCCAGGAATCGCATGTGCGGCGCACGATACCGCGGTGGTCGGTGAAAGGCGAGAGGAACAGGACGAACCTCGGCGCTACCGCGGGCGGAAATCCAAGCCGTTTCTCTTCGGCAGGGCAGTGCCAACGGGGTTCGTCGCGGTGCTCGCTCGCGTCACGGTCGGCTGCGCATGGCGGTTGTGTGCAGCTGTCGTCACGTGCGGCAGCGGAGGGTTGACGTGCGCGTCCGGGGCATTGGCGGGCGACGGGCTCGGGGTCGCGACGCCAACGACATCCACGGCCAATGCAGCGATAACGCGCGCCGGGCCTGTCGCCACGGCGTGCAGCTCGGCCGGCATGGGGGCCGGTTCGCGCGGCACGAATTGGGAGAACACGAGGGCCATGAGCGCGGCCCACACGTGCCCGAGTGGATACACGTTGTCGAACAGCCTTCGCAGGAGCGCCCGGCGTTCGAGCGCCGCGAGCGGCACGGGCGGCACGATGACGAAGGGGTCGTTCCCAAGCCGCAAACGCAGATACTTCCGCGCGCGGGACAGCGCCATCTTCGCCGCGTCCTCCGAGATGCCGAGCGCCGCCCCGGCCTCCTCGTGGGACCGCTCCTCGACGACGACGAGGTAGAGCACGTCGACCTGCGAGCGCGGCATGTCTTGCAAGACTTCCGTCACCAGCTCGATGGCCTCTCGCAACTCCGCCGTGCGTTCCGGCGAATCCCCCGGGGCCACCGCTGTCTCGGCGTGTCCTTCGTCCGGCTCGAACACCGCTTCATATCGCCGCGTGCCCCGGTGCGCTTCGCGGACGACGTTGCGCGTGATGACGGTGAGCCACGGCTTGGGGCCGTCGGGGTGCGGCGTGTACCTCCGGAGGTTGCGCAGCGCGTTCACGAAGACGCGTTGGACCCTGTCGTCCGCGGGTTCGCGTGTGTACGCCTGACCCTCGCGTGCGAGGCGCGTGACCTCGGGGCGGAGGTCAAGGATCTCGGCGACCAGCTCGGGCGGGTAGTCGGTCGGGTTCGAGGATCTTCCCATGATGTGAACAAGGCCGGAGGCGCGGGAGGGTAACGGGAGATCGTCTGCGCATCTGGGGGGGCCCTGTAAATTGCGATGCTGCGGCGCGAGGCGCGCAGCATGTGTGCTCCCCGAGGGGTCTGGATCTGTCTTGTCAACCAGGACGTACCATGCGATACACGTCGGCGGGCCAATTACACAGTTGGGCGTCGTAGACGAGCGTCGAATCAACGTAGGAGATTCAATATGGGTGAACAAGAACAATCGAGACCACCGCTTCCTCCGTTTGATACCATATCGGCGTCAAAGAAGGTGCGAATGGCTGAAGATGCCTGGAACACCAGGATCCCAGAAAAAGTGGCTCTCGCTTACACACCCGATAGCATTTGGCGGAATCGCGCCGAGTTTCTGTCGGGCCGGGAAGCCATCGTTCAGTTCCTGATTCGTAAGTGGAGCAAGGAACTCGACTATCGGCTCATCAAGGAGCTGTGGGCCTATGATTCCAATCGTATTGCCGTCCGCTTCGCCTATGAATGGCACGATGATTCTGGAAACTGGTTTCGTTCGTATGGGAACGAGAACTGGGAGTTCAGCGAGCATGGCTTCATGTGCCGACGTATTGCCAGCATCAATGATTTGGCCATACAAGAGAACGAGCGAAAATCCCACTGGCCTCTTGGGCGGCGACCAGATAACCACGCTGGTTTGTCAGAACTTGGCCTATGAGAGGCGAGACGCCGCCCAACAAGCGCTTGCACGCCGACGAGCAAGCGCGCGTTGGGTGGACCAGTGCTACCCCCCAAGGGAACGAGTCAGAACCATGATATCCAGGCCTGTGCCCGCAGTTGCTGGCAGATAAACCGCGTGAGGCTCAACCTAATCGGGGTTTCCCTCCTCTCGCCTTCGGCAGTACTGGAAGCGCTCAAAAGTCTCTCCTCGAACACAGGCGGCGATGTCGTCCAGCACGTCCTCAAGGATCAGATGCTTCAGGAAGTCCCACCCGTGCGAGAATTGACCGCCGATGGTGCAGTGGTGGCAGGCTGATTTCCCTAAGCCTCGGCGTGGACGGCCGCTTCGATACCAACTATGAGCCGATGATCCTCCGTTCGGTGCCCGACGACAGGCCGGAAGATCGCATGGAACATTACCGGGGTCTTTTCTGTCTTGTCGACCTTCACAGCCGAACCATGGGCACGTTCCGGCCCGGTGCGGTCTTCGCTTCCGACTTCGAGCGGCTCTTTATCACAGGTCGTGACCGCGAAATGATTGCGAGATGGCTCAATCGCTTCCAAGACGCTGACGATCTACTCAGCGGTTCGCTGACAAGGGACACGTTCTCATTATCCAATGAAGAATACCAGGATTTCCTCGGGTCTTACCAAGAGGACGATTAGAAGCCCGTGGTGGACGTGCGCGCATGAGGACCTGACGGTGCACCTGGGCCGCGCTGCGCGCGCCCCGGCGCCCCGCAGCACACCAGCAGGTCGTTGTGCGGGCGGTGAAGGACCTCCTTCTTAACAAGGAAAAATGCACCGGGTCAAGAGCATGTTCAGAATCGGAACCTGGAACTGCCG